>NZ_JACETX010000094.1 GCF_014048425.1 Candidatus Liberibacter sp.
GCCAACCTTGAAATACCACCCTTATCAATGTGTATGTCTAACTGCGTTCCGTTATCCGTAATCGGGACAGTGTATGGTGGGTAGTTTGACTGGGGCGGTCGCCTCCGAAAGAGTAACGGAGGCGCGCGATGGTAGGCTCAGAGCGGTCGGAAATCGCTTGTTGAGTGCAATGGCATAAGCCTGCCTGACTGCGAGACAGACAAGTCGAGCAGAGACGAAAGTCGGTCATAGTGATCCGGTGGTTCCGAGTGGAAGGGCCATCGCTCAACGGAT
>NZ_JACETX010000040.1:0-1815 GCF_014048425.1 Candidatus Liberibacter sp.
CTGGGAGACTTCCTCGGCATGTTGCCGAGTCCGCTCGCTCTAGAAATGATGATCCTATCATTGCACCAATCTTGGGAGAATATTCCGTTGATTGGGGGGATTTTGAATCTTCTCAGAAACTACCGATGGGTGATTTTTGTAAATTTCGATCAATTATATGTAAGTATGGCATAGATCGGGTTGTGCTTGCTGGTGCGATCAGTCGGCGTCCTAAGGTAAAGGATTTGCGTTTTCCTTTGAAGGATTCGTTGAAGATCCCTCGGATGATATATCAACTGGCTTTGGGTGGGGATGCGACTGTTCTTAAGGTGGTTGTTAGTTTTCTTGAAAGTTATGGTGTCAATATTATTGGTGCGCATGAAGTTGCTCCTGAATTATTGGCAAGAGTAGGTCCTTTGGGTATATATCATCCCAATAAAGATGATAGACAAGATATATCTTCCTCTATGAGAGCAGCAGAGATTTTGTGTAAACTTGATATTGGTCAATCTGCGGTGAGTATAGGAGGGAGAGTTGTTTCTTTAGAGGGAGTTGAGGGCACTGATGCGATGCTTGAAAGAGTTGTATTCTTTAAAGAGAGCGGCAAGGTTTTTGCAAGAAAAGTTGGAGTATTAACAAAGATGTGCAAGCCGCAGCAAGATATACGAGTAGATTTGCCTTCTATTGGACTATTGACGGTTCAAAATGTGATCAAAGCAGGTCTTTCTGGCATAGCAATAGAAGCTGGGAAATCTCTTATTTTAGAGAAAGAAGCTACGATTCAATTTGCGAATAGATCAAGGATTTTTATTTATGGAATTGATCGTGAATCGCAAATATGAAACCAATTAAAATAGCAGTTATTGCTGGTGAAGTATCTGGGGATTTGCTGGCGGGGGATTTGATCAGAAAACTGAAAAGGACGATCCATGAGCCAATCTCACTGATAGGAATCGGTGGAGATTCCTTAAAACAGGAGGGGCTTGTTTCTTTATTTGATTTTTCTGAACTATCTATAATGGGGATTGTGCAGGTTATTAGGAATTTGCCTCTTTATATGTGGCGTATTTACCAAACTGTAGAGTTTATTGTTTCATCTCAGCCAGATGTACTTCTTATTGTGGATAGTCCTGATTTTACGCATCGCGTAGCAAAACGGGTTCGCAAGAGATTATCAAGTCTTTTTATTGTTAATTATGTTTGTCCAAGCGTTTGGGCTTGGCGTGCGGAGCGTGCACGTGATATGTGTTCATATATTGATCACGTTCTAGCTATTTTGCCTTTTGAACCAGAAATCATGAATAAGCTGGGAGGACCTTCTACAACATTTACTGGTCATCCGTTGAGCAACAATTCTATGCTGTTAGAAATACGCGAAAAGCAAAAGCAACGCATTTCTTCTGATCAAAAAAGAATTCTCCTATTGCCAGGATCGCGAACAAAGGAGATCGCAAGGATCTTGCCAATTTTTGGTAAGGCAGTGAAGTCACTTCTTGAGAGGAATTCATCTTTCAAAGTATCATTGGTAACAATTCGATCGCAGGAAGAACTCGTGCGTAAAATAGTTTCAAGATGGGATGTTAAGCCTGAAATTGTTGTAGGGGAAGAGGGGAAAAAGAAAGTTTTTGCACAATGTGACGCTGCAATGGCAACGTCTGGGACTGTCGTTCTGGAATTAGCGCTTTGCGGTATTCCAGTCGTTTCTGTGTATAAATCCGATTGGATTGTGAATCTTTTGAGTCAATACATTAAGATTTGGACTTGCGCTTTACCCAATCTTATTGTCGATTATCCCATTGTTCCAGAGTATTTCAATCGCATGATACGGTCTGAGGC
>NZ_JACETX010000040.1:1914-11847 GCF_014048425.1 Candidatus Liberibacter sp.
GACTTGCGCTTTACCCAATCTTATTGTCGATTATCCCATTGTTCCAGAGTATTTCAATCGCATGATACGGTCTGAGGCGTTGGTTCGTTGGATCGAAAGATTGGCGAATGATACTTTGCAGCGCCAGACTATGTTAGATGGTTTTGATGCATTGCGTGATTATATGAAGACTAATTTACCAGCAGGGCAAATGGCTGCGGAAAAAATTTTCAAGTATTTGGAAACTAGAAAACATTCCTAAACTAGCAGTGAATAATATAGAGAGCATTTTTATGAATTCTCGCATGTTTTTAGGTGTATTCTTTTTTGCTTTATAGGCGAAAATTTTCTTGCTTTATACAGTGAAGATTATTCCCTATAAAGAAATAACAGAGAAGGTTTTACGTTTTTTTTCGATTGATGGTTTATGATTCAGAAAGTTAAAATCAAAAGTTTGAATCTCAGTGAATTTCGTAATTATAGTTCTTTGCGACTTGTTTTTGACTCCCAGAAAACAATTCTGGTGGGTGATAATGGGGCAGGAAAGACTAATATTCTAGAGGCTATATCATTTCTTTCTCCTGGGCGTGGTTTACGTCGTGTATCCTATACAGATGTGACGCGGATAGGATCTGCTTCTTCTTTTTCTGCTTTTGCGAGAGTAGAAGGTATGGAAGGATTAGCAGATATATCCATGAAATTGGAATTAAAAGATAATAGAGCTGTGCGATATTTGCGAATCAATGATGTTGCATTACGGCTTATAGATGAACTTAATGATCATCTAAGAATTAATTGGTTGGTTCCTTCTATGGATCGTATTTTCAGTGGACCATCTATAGAAAGGCGTCGTTTTCTTGATAGAATGGTTTTTTCTTTGGATCAGAAACACAGACGTCGCATGATTGGCTTTGAACGCTTGATGCGCAGTCGCAACTGTTTGTTATCTGAGGATTTTTTTGATTCTTCCTGGTGTAGTAGCATTGAATCACAAATGGCAGAATTAGGCATTGCGATAGCTGTCGCACGTCAAGAGATGACGAATCAATTGTCTCTTCTGATAAAGGAGGATACGCAAAGAGAAGGGTTCCCTTCTGTTGAACTCAATGTTTCTGGATTTATGGACGGCAAGCTTAACCATGCTTTCCTTGCATTAAAACAGGAGTATGCGGATATTCTGCTTGAAAGAAGGAAGATTGATGCTATTGCAGGACGCGCTTTAGTAGGTCCTCATCGTAGTGATTTAATTGTAAATTATTGTGATAAGGATATAAAAGCCTCACATGCCTCTACAGGAGAACAAAAGGTTGTTCTGGTGGGAATTTTCTTAGCACACGCACGGCTAATATCTACTATGACTGGTTTTGCTCCAATCTTACTATTAGATGAAGTTGCGGCACATCTTGATGAAGGTAGAAGAAATGCATTATTTCGTATAATTGATGACATAGGAGGACAAACCTTTATGACAGGTACGGATAGTTCGGTGTTTTCTTCTCTTGGTGAAACGGCAAGATTCATACATGTCTCGCATAATCAAGCATGCTACATTTGATTTCAAATATTTATCCGTTGTGTCTCTCGTCAAATCATGATTTTAAAGAAGAGATTAAAACGTATATTTCCCCAGCTGATTACCTCGGGGAACAATAGCGTTCCAAGTTTATTCACATGCTGTTATGGCACTTATAACATAATAAGGGAAAATTCCTGGAAGGATAACGATTCGTCAACAACGCACCAGCCAGTAACATGAAGCCTTTTCGCTACTTCTCTCGAATCGTTTGGAACGTACTTTCTTCAGAAATAACATTAAAAAGAATATACTATATTAATAGTGACAACCATAGATCAGGATTAAAAGAGTAATTTAAAGAGCCATTTTATATTACTTTTTCTAAAATAAGTAATGCAATTATCTTATAGATAAGGGATTATCTAACAAGATACGAGCTTTCTCTAAGTCATCCTGAACATCTACGCTGACCGAGTTTGAGTATATCACTTTGACATCGATACGCATGCCATTTTCTAGAGCACGCAATTGCTCAAGAGATTCTCTCTTTTCTAGAACAGAAGGGGATAATTGAGAAAAACGTTCTAGAGCTTTGCGTCTGTAAGCATAGATTCCGAGATGGCGATAGAATGGTCCTGCGCCGTATGGGGCTTTAGAACGAGTAAAATAAAGAGACTTTAAACACCCGTTTTCAGAAGGAGTGGCTATTATTTTGACAATATTTGGATCATGCGTATCTTCATCATCAGGAATGTTGATTGCTATGGTTCCGATGTCAACATGAGGATTTCGTAGAGGAATTAGTGAGGCTGCTATAGCTTCTGGTTCTATGGTAGGAAGGTCTCCTTGTATATTCACAATGATAGTAGCTTCCAGTGCTTTATCCACGAGATTTAATGCTTCGAAGATACGATCAGAGCCCGATTTATGATCTGTTCGAGTCATCGCCGATTCAAAGCCCGCACGAGATATGAAATCGCGGGTCTCTTCGTGATCAACCGCAACTATTACGCGTCCAATATTTGCTTCCCGTGCACGGATAGCGGTATGTACTATCATAGGAAGTCCGTTTATATCAGCGAGTACTTTACAGGGAAATCTTTTTGATTTTATGCGAGCAGGGATAATAATCAGGACTTTTTCAGGGTTTTGGTAATTCATAAGTTTTGAATTTTCTCAAGAAATTTCTCACTAAGGAGGTAAAGCTATTTGAAAAACACTAATCACGGGATTCTGAAGATTGCAAGGTATAGAAAGCTTTTTGAGAGATTTAAAATATGCGATGTTCCGAAATATTTTGTTTTGAATTGTTGAAGCAACTTATATTTATTCGAAGGTTTTTGATAGAGACATGTCTTCAAGGACACATGATATTGGAGAGTATGTTATGTTTTCTAAATAGTAAGTGATTCTATTTTATTTTTTATATTCGGCACTTAAGGAAGAGGAATAAAGACGTCCTGAGTGATTTGAAGAAAGAGGAAAACGGGATTGAATTTCTTTTTGAAAGTCTTTGTATGAGATGGTTTTCTCGTCAAAAAGCGACAGAATTATTTGAATTCTTCATTAGGATATACACCCCAAATTTTGTTTTGCATAATCCACCCGCTTATGCCGGAATTTTTCCCAAAACACCATTCGCCGGAGCATTTATGTATTGTTAATAGGACATTAGGCTCAATTTTGGCGACTACTGTCGATCTTTTGTCCGGTTTTTGATATAAATTGACGTATGTTTGCTCGTTGCTTTCATTTTCCCAAGGAGAAACGATAGCAGAACGTTTGCTAGAGAGCAGTCTTTTATTAACCCAACCATTGGTCCCATCAAAGTCACGGATATGTCGCCAGTTTTCATATTCTTGAATAACTTCAACGGGAAATCCTTCTTTCAAATATACATAGGAAATAGCGTGAATTTTACTGGGTCCGATGCGAACGTTGGTTCGATTATATTTAATTGTTACAAAATGAGGTTCTGGGAGCCTGCTAGATCCTTGTGTATCCTGAGAGAAAACATGGCTTTTTGCCAGAAACAATATTGCCAACGTGGAAAAAAATAAATTCTGCGATATTTTGGGCATTTATTTTTCGTAATTCCCGGTGTTTTTTATGTAAGAAAACTTTTTATCTATAGAGTATCGAGATTTTCTAAATGTGAAAAGAAGAAAACAGACTAGGTAGTAATAATCAAATAAACAAATAAGTATTGAGCAGGATAATTGGTATAAGATAGGTTAAGAAAGTTCTTTATAACTCCTGTATTGTAAAATTTATATAGGGAATTCAAAACGACGCACTTGTTCTAAAATATTGTTTTTTTTAATAAAAATCATAATTTCAGATAGTTTTTTGCTGACTTTTGTACAGTTCAGAAAATCAGGAATTTTATCAGAAAAATGATTTACAATACTATTTTCGGTATATATTAGGGAATTAGTTTCTCATGCTGGCTTGTATTTTACCCCAAGATTGACGATAATTCATTTTCGAGAGGTTGAAAGGTGGACGCTGTGCTCGCCAACCGGGTCAGGTCTGGAAAGAAGCAGCCCTAACGATGCTATAGTGGGTCATTTTTTCAGCCTCTCACTCCTGAATTTATTTTAAGAAATCGCGAGAGGACTTTCCCTGCGTAAATTTTCGAGTAATTATTGTGTTTTGGCACGTAAATATCGGCCTAATAGTTTTTCAGATAACATGGTGGGTCAAGAACCTATGGTTCAGACGATGACGAATGCCTTCAAGGCAGGTCGTATAGCGCAGGCTTATATATTGTCTGGTATTCGAGGTGTTGGGAAAACTACGACTGCTCGTATCATTGCTCGGTCTTTAAACTATAAAAAAGATAAGATAGATATTCCAACAATAGACTTCAAGGTCTTGGGAGATCATTGCCAAGAGATTATGAATGGTCATCACATTGATGTAGTTGAATTAGATGCAGCTTCCCATACGGGGATTGATGACATTCGTGAAATCATTGAAAACATGCGATATAAGCCTATATTGGCTCGTTATAAGGTTTATATTATTGATGAAGTGCATATGTTGTCTACTGCAGCTTTTAATGGACTTCTCAAAACTCTTGAAGAGCCTCCGTCACATGTAAAATTTATATTTGCTACTACAGAAATTCGGAAAGTTCCGATGACAATATTATCGCGATGCCAACGTTTTGATTTGCGTCGTATACCCATTGGGGATCTCGTAGCGTTGTTCACAAAAATTTTGGAAAAGGAATCTATAGAATTTGAATCGGAAGCAATTGCAATGATTGCACGAGCCTCTGATGGATCAGCACGCGATGGCTTGTCTTTGCTAGATCAGGCTATTGCGCGTGGTTCCGGAAGAGTTCAAGTGTCAGAGATTCGTTTGATGCTCTCCCTTTCTGATCGGAATAGGATAATTGATTTATTTGGTCATTTAACAAAGGGTGATATCACACGCGCTTTGCAAGAATTCTCTTCACAATGTGAATCCGGAGCAAGCCCCGCAGTAGTTCTTAGTGATCTTGCTGATTTTACGCATTTGGTGACAAAAATTAAATATGTATCAGAGATGGCGAATAGTTTAGCACATAGTGAAACTGAAAATAAGCGATCTTCTGAGTATGCAAAAGAGCTCTCTGTGACGTTTCTTTCGCGTTTTTGGCAGATGCTTTTGAAAGGTATGGATGAAGTGGAGAGTTTTTCTCGTCCTTCAGAAGCTGTTGAAATGGTTTTAATACGTTTAGCGCATGCCGCTCATTTGCCTTCGCCTGAGGAAATTGCTCATTATATAAAGGGAGAGAAGCAAGAGGTAAAAAGGGCTGGTTCATCAGGTCCTGTTTCTGTTAATATATCTCAATCGTCCACGATGGATCGCAAAGAGTCAAAAGGAATCATTCCGTGTGATAAATCGTCAGTTCCTGAAGATGCCAAATCCGGATTTCTTGAAAAAAAAAACACATCATTTGCAAAATTGAAGCCACATAATTTAGATGAGCAACGTGCTACAGATGAGTTCCTTGGTTTATGCCAAAATCATCATGATTATAAAATAAAAGATATGGTGCAAAAGTTTCTTCGTGTTGTTTCCTTTAAAAAAAAGAAATTGGAGGTTTTCCTGTCTAAAGATGCTCCTGCTGATTTTTTAAAAAGCCTTCTGATGAAGCTTAAAGATTGGACAGGAGAAGATTGGATGATAAGATGTTCGTTGCACAATTCCGGAGAAGAATATAAGGATATAGATAAAGGTTTTAATTTCGAAAATTTTTGTACAGATGTAGATATACAGGCTACTCGTGCAGTTTTTCCTGAAGCTCGGATTGTCGGCATCAGAACTTTCTCTCGTCGAAAAGAGGAAAAATAGATTCATGGGAAGGTTTCGTAATCATAAACTATATACGATGAACTTTTTAATATCAGGAGATTAGCTATGAGCAATATGATGAAGATGATGGGACAGGTTAAAGAGATACAAGAAAAAATGGGTAAAATGCAGGATGTTATCGCAAATCTTGAAGCAGAAGGAGTCTCTGGAGGTGGATTGGTGCGTGTGCGTTTGAATGGTAAGAATACACTCATAGGACTGAAAATTGATGATTCCTTATTATGCAAGGAAGATTCTGAAATACTCGAAGATTTAGTTGTTGCTGCTCATAGGGATGCTCGACAGAATCTGGAAGAAATGATTGAAGCAAAGACAAGAGAAATAACATCAGGATTATCACTTCCTCCAGGATTCAAATTTCCTATATGAAAGTATTGCGAGGATAAGGATATAGGTATTGAGATAGATTTTCTCAAAGAGTTTCTAGTCTAGGATGTTAATTTTTAGAGGTGGAATTTGTGCGTTTTTATCTGAGATTAGGTGTTTATATTTTTAAAAATTTAGGGAAAAAATAAACTTATTGATAATCTTATTTTAAAAAAGGGGAGTGAGTTTTTTCCTGAGATGGATATCTGATATGACAAAAAAAATAACTGGAATAGAAATAGAAAACCTTATCAAGGTTTTGGCGCGTGTTCCAGGGCTTGGTCCGCGTTCTGCTCGACGGGCGGTTCTGCATCTTGTGAAGAGAAAGGATCGGTTGTTAGGTCCATTGGCTGAAGCTATGATGCGGGTATATGATAAAGCTTGTCTCTGTTCTTGTTGTGGTAACATTGATACCATAGATCCTTGTGTTGTTTGTAGAGATGAACGGCGTGATAGTTCTGTTATTGTAGTAATAGAAGATGTTGCCGATTTGTGGGCGTTGGAACGTTCTGGTGCGATGAAAGCACTTTATCATGTTCTTGGTGGAACGCTTTCTCCGCTTGATAAGATTGGTCCGGAAGATCTTAGAATTCAATCTTTGATAGAGAGAGTAAAAAGCAATCAGGTTCATGAATTAATTCTTGCTATTAGTGCGACAATTGAGGGGCAGACGACAGCTCATTACATCATTGACCAATTCAAGAATATGGATCTTAAAGTTACTCGATTGGCGTATGGTATTCCTATGGGCAGTGAATTAGACTACCTTGATGAGGGAACGCTTTTTGAGGCAGTTCGTTCTCGAACCATTGTATAAGAAGATATTGCCTTTTTTGCTTGTTATCTATTGCGAATGAGAGAATTTCTTCGCAAAAAAATGATAAAGACGAGATTTATAAGTTTGAATACAATGTATCTAAAAATAGACTTTTCATCTTTGATATCTGGTTTAATTATTGCACAAATACAAGACTTTTCGACTTACAGGGATTTCTTTTAATGAGAGGTTCCAGAAAGAAAAGGTATTGTATTACGTAAATAATGGATATCTTTTCTATCCTAAAAGGCTTTTTTTACATGCTGAATTTAGGAAAACATTTAGCTTCCGGTAGTGGATTTTATTCCAGAATATGTGGTTATATTGATATTTTCCTATAGGTAAATTACATGATTTGCCATTAAAAAGGATAGGCATAATCTACATCACGGTTCTGTTATGTGCATGATATGTCTTTAAGAGGCGAAGCCTTAGTCAGAATAGAGCTTCAAGCTTTCATGAAATACTTTTTCTTAGTGGTTTGGGGTGGAAATAGAAAGAGAGTTTTTTAAATGAACTTCCCTGGGTTCATTATACCACAAGGATCGAAAGTATTTTTGATTTTTTGCATCATCATGAGTTCCGTGGATTGGGATATTTTTTCTAATCTTTCTTTATGAAGTTGTCCGATACCGTGTTCAGCGGCGATTGAACCTCCATAAGATAGGACCATAGAATAAACAAGATCACAAACAGTATTCCGATTACGAGACAAGAATTCATCTGCATTGCTATCAACTGGCGGAAATACAATAAAATGAATGTTTCCATCTCCCATATGCCCAAAAGGGCATATACGTGTTCCAGGGAAAGAGGACAATACTGATTCTTCTGCTTTTTGCAGAAAGGATGGTATGGCTTCTATGGGGATTGAGATATCGTGTGAAATTGATCTTCCTTCTTTTTTTTGAGCTAGGGGGATTTTGTTTCGAAGATACCAGATTGCGAGTTTCTCTTTTTCGGAGGAAGATAATGTCCACTCAGAAATCATGCCTTTTTCAGAACCCTGCAACAATATGGTATTGGCTATTTGATTAGCCTGATCTTCGGATTCTGTAGTAGAAATTTCCATTAGGACATACCAAGGATGTGAATTTTCAAGAGTAGGAAGTTTATTGTTTGGAATATGTTTGATCACTAACTCTAATATCGCCTGAGAAATTAATTCAAATGCAGTTAGCGTATTATAAGCAATTTGTTTGGCAAGTTGCAAAAATTGAAGAGCCTTTTCAAGAGAATTAACTGCGATTAAAGTAACTTGTTTGCCTTTTGGAAAAGGAAAAAGTTTGAGTACTGCTCCGGTAATGATGCCGAGAGTTCCCTCTGATCCTATGAAAAGATCTCGCATGTCATAATTGCTGTTATCCTTTATGAGTTTGCGCATGCCATTCCAAATTTCGCCGGTGGGGAGAACAACCTCTAGACCCAGACAGAGATGTCTCATATTCCCATAAGCTAATACGGCGGTGCCTCCTGCATTTGTAGCGAGGTTTCCTCCGATTTGACAAGAGCTTTCTGACGGCAGAGAAAGAGGGAAAAGTCGATTATGATTTATTGCTAATATTCGGAGTTCGCGGAGGTTGATGCCGGCATCAACAGAAATGGTGTTACCTATCAAATCAATGTTTCGTATGTTTTTCATACGTTCAAGCGATAAGATGATGTCTTCTTTGTTACTGCGAGGTGTTTGTCCACCAACGAGACCAGTGTTTCCTCCTTGTGGGGTAATGGATGTTTTCGTTTCGGTAGCCAGTTTTAAAATTTGTGATATTTCTTTTGTGCAAGATGGACGCAAAACCAGTGGAGATGTGCCATGATAAAGATTTCTTTCTTCTTTGAGATATGGAGATATTGATTTTTGGTCTTCCAGTGCTTCACCGTATCCAACAATTTCTATAAATTTTTTAATAGTATCAGAAGACAACCTTTTCATGAGGATATTCCTTGATTAATTGCATGGCACTGTTACTCTTTTAGATCTATCATTGAGCATTTCATCGCGTCCAACAATTTCTATAAATTTTTTAATAGTATCAGAAGACAACTTGTCCATGGGGATATCCCTTGATTAATTGCGTGGAGCGGCGGCTCTTTTCAATCTATCATTGATTGCTTCACCCAAGCCATGGCGTGGTATCGGAGTAAATGCAATAGAATTTGCTCCGCTGGTATCAGCTATTTTTAAGTAATTAAAGAGATTATATGCCGCCTCCTTTAGATCTCCGGATGGACTCAAATCAAGGGAGATGATTGCTTGTTTAATATTTTTAACAGGGAAATTTGCAAAACGAATTAAGGCTTCTCTAGGATTTGCATGAGTAGCTTCTAGTCTTACTGTGGCTCTGGGAGCATAATGAGATTTCAACATTCCGGGGGCTTGTAGTGTTGATGTTTCATTCATAGGATATCCTAACTTTTTCCCGGCAACTATTTTGATTGTTTCGGTTTCCAGTCCACCTGGGCGTAAAATACTTATTGTGTTATTGTCTTCAACTTTCACAATGGTTGATTCCAGTCCAATTTCAGAGGGACCTCCATCAAGGATAAGAGGGATTTTTTTTCCTATAGGAGAAGATAGGATACTTTCAGTGCTGGTTGCGCTTATTTCTCCAGAGATATTGGCAGAAGGAATTGCTAGAGGATAACCATAGGTGGAAATAAGTTTTCTGGAAAAACCGCAAGGCATGCGAAAACAAGCCGTTTTGAGATAGGAAGTGGTTAACGGGTGAATATCGCTTTGAGGCAAAAGAGTTAGCAAAAGAGTTAAGGGACCAGGCCAAAAAACTTTTGATAGATTGAGTGATATGAGATCAAAATAAGCATGCTTCTTTGCCATAGAAACATCGCTTATGTGGCATATCAAGGGATTGATAGCGGGGCGTTTTTT
>NZ_JACETX010000017.1 GCF_014048425.1 Candidatus Liberibacter sp.
GTTGACATAGCTTCAATGAGTCTTTTGAGGGATACATGATTTCCATGGAATAAACGCAATGCTGCTGATAACATGGTTTCCAATCCGATCGCACCAAAACTTGCTTCGGTAAAAGGCCGGTTCTTTGTATCGGCGTGACGAGGAGTATGGTCCGATACAATAATATCTATATCGCCTTTGGCGAGTGCATCAACCATACCAATACGCTCTTCTTCAGAACGTAAGGGGGGTAGAACCTTGCAAAAGCTGTTATATTCTCCAATGTCATTCTCATTGAGTATTAGATTGTTAATAGAAATACCGCAGGTTGCTCTGATTTTATTTTCTTTGGCACGGTTTAGTATAGAAATTGACTGAGGGGTAGAAACGACGGAAGCATGATAACGTCCTCCAGTGCGTTTTGCTATCCTCAGATCCCGTTCAAGAGGAATGATTTCAGATTCTGCAGGAATGCAAGGTAATCCTAACCAGTTTGCGACGATTCCTTCATTCATAACTCCATTTGATCCAAGAAAATAATCATTCGTATCAAGAGCAACTATGGTATCAAACATATGTGCATAATGCATGGAATTAAAAAGAACTTGTGTATTCTTCAAGCTGAAGGGTCCATGTACAAAACTGACCACACCTTGCTCCTTGAGAAGTCCAATTTCGTTGATTTCTTCCCCTGCCATATTGCGCGTTAAACTGGCTGCTGGATATATATTTGTTACGGCATACTTTTGTGCTTCTCTTAGAACGAATCTTATGAGGGTATATTCATCAACTAACGAAGATATAAAGGGCATAACGATCAAAGATGTTACGCCACCAGTTATTGCTTCCTTGGAGATTGCAACTATATTTTCGGAGTATTTTTCGGGAGAGCTTTCAGGAATGACGCGTGCATCAATTAATCCCGGAGCAGCAACGAGCCCTTTACAATCTCGGACTTCTGCAGAGGTTGGAAATCCCTGATTTAACGCGTCACGCCCAGCTGCCAAGACAATGCCATTTTCGACAATGATTGTACCGATCTCGTCAAGATCACGAGAAGGATCAATGATGCGTAGGTTATTGAGAACAAGTGCTGTCATGTTTTTTTCTTTGCATGATTATTTCGATTCGTAACAAGTTCTTTAATAACAGCCATACGGATAGCCACACCCATCTCGACTTGATTTTGAATAATACTTTGAGATCCATCAGCTATATCGGAAGAAATTTCAATGCCACGATTCATAGGACCAGGATGCATAACAAGCACATCTTTTTTGGCATATTTAATTTTTTCCTTATCAAGAGAGTATATATATGAATATTCTCGCAGAGATGGGATCAAAGCCCCTGACATTCTCTCAATTTGAAGCCGCAGAACCATAATTACATCTACATCTTTTAGACCTTTCTTCATATCATGGAAGATTTCAACACCCATGTGAGATATGTTTTCTGGCAGTAGTGTTATGGGGGCGATAACGCGTACACGGGCTCCCATGGTATTGAGAAGAATAATATTAGAACGTGCAACACGGGAGTGAAGAATATCACCGCAAATAGCTATAGTAAGATTAGAAAGTTGCCCTTTGAAACGGCGTATTGCCAAGGCATCAAGTAATGCTTGAGTTGGATGTTCGTGAGTTCCGTCACCTGCATTTATGATTGCTGAGCCTTTGGTTTTTTGAAGCAAGAAAAAAATAGCACCGGGACATGGGTGGCGGATGACGAGGATATCTGGCTTTGAAGCGTTTAATGTCATTACGGTATCAAGTAAGGTTTCCCCTTTTTTCATAGAAGAATTATTTATGATAACATTTATGACATTGAAACCGAGACGTTTCCCAGCAATTTCAAAAGAAGATTGGGTGCGAGTTGAGTTTTCAAAAAAGAGATTTGCTTGTATAAGTTTTGGAAATTCTGCAGTATGTTTGCTATTACAGCGGTTGTTTAAATATTCTTCTGCTCGGTCTAGAAGATGGCTTATATTATCTTCAGAAAGGTCTTTAACACTGATAAAATTGCAAAAAGGAAAAAAAATCATAACATGCTCTCCAAAAAGCTGTTATATCCTCCTTCAACAGTAGAAGCGAAGCTATCAGTGATAGGGAAGAAAAAATGTGATAAAGAACCTGCGTGGATATCGTTTAAGCAAAGACTTTGTCTTTGTAAAGGATTTTGCATTTGCAGACAAGTGAGCCGAGAGGCAATAACAAGGATTGTCCTCTCAATGTGCCTTAAAAATTTTTACTAAAGATCAGCCAATGACCCAAGATCATCCATTAAATTCCCTTTCTACATTGAATCAACCACCTCTTTTTATGGGAATTGATGCTTATAGCAGTGATTCCTTGGTTATGGATCTCACTTCTAATTTTCCGCATGTTGTGCGTAAGGAACTTGAATTATTGGGGAACCATGTTTTCTCCTATGCTGCACAAGAATTAGCACGTATGGCCAATCGGAACAGTCCGCAGCTTCGTTCCTATGGGCCGGGTGGAGAGCGTATTGATATAGTTGAATTTCACCCAGCTTGGCATGCTTTAATGCGTCGTTCTATGAAAGATGGTTTGCATTGTTCTGTCTGGGATAGGAATGTTGAACCAGATATTCGCAAGCAAGCATATAAAATAAGAGCAGCTAGTTTATATTTGATGGGACAATTAGAGTCTGGGCATCTTTCTTCCTTGAGTATGACCAATGCATCGGTAGTGGCATTGATGGCTTCTTCAGAGATGCAAAAAGGTTGGTTGCAGAAGATATCATCACGAGAATATGATCCTTCTAATAAAGCATCTATATATAAAAACTCTGTAACAATTGGACTTGGATTGACAGAAAAGAGAGCTGGAACTGATTTAGGAGAGACCACTTCTTGTGCTGAAAAAATTAGTGACGGTATATATCGTTTATCAGGTCATAAATGGTTTGTATCTGCTCCAATGAGCGATGCTTTTGTAATACTTGCTAAAACACCTGAAGGTATTGGTTGCTTTTTGGTTCCTCGGTTATTAGAGGATGGTTCTCTGAATGGTCTTTGCTATCAAAGATTGAAAGATAAGGTTGGAAATCGATCAAATGCTACTGTCGAAATGGAATTTTCTAATACTTTTGGATTTTTGCTTGGAGATATTGGTTCGGATGCTAGTCCTATAGATGATATGAAAATTCTGTCTTATTTGGATTGTGCTATAATGTCAGCATCGGGAATGCGGGCTTCTCTTGCTGAAGCTATCCATTATGCACGTAGACGTTATGTTTTTGGAAAACTATTAATTGATCAGCCGGTGATGAATCGGGTTTTTGCAGATATGGCTTTGGATGTTTCAGCTGCAACAGCTCTTTCTTTTCGTTTGGCTGGTGCTTTTGATAGAGCTAAATCTCATCCTGAAGACGCTGCGTATGCGCGTATTATGGCACCTGTTTCCAAATATTGGTGTTGTAAAATTGCGCCAGCGATTATTGCTGAGGCAATGGAGTGTATAGGCGGATCAGGGTATGTAGAGGAGCGTTCTATTGCTCGTCATTATAGGGAAGCTCCTGCTAATGCTATCCTGGAAGGATCTGGTAATGCAATGGTATTGGATTTGCTTTCTCTGCTAGAAAATGGGAATCATCTTTTTGAACAGGTGTTTACGAGTTTAGGGAAAGATCTAGGTTCGTCTGGTAAAAAGATTGTAGCCATGTTGCAGGATTCGGTATCACTCTGTAAAGAGGACATAGGATCAGCGCGTCTTCTGATTGAGCGAATGGCATTGGTTTCTGCCGCATCTGAACTTTATCGATCGGGGGCAGGGCGTATAGCTGATGCATTTTTGGAAACTAGGATTTCAGGTGGTTGGCGTTCAACATATGGTATGTTGGATAGTCGTTTTAAGGCTTCTAATATTGTGAATTGCTTGTATCCAGACATGGGTTGATGGGCATATATTTTATCGATCCTCAACAGTTTTAAAAGGCAAAGGGAAACACGCTTTCGACTAACTGGCACAGCGATATGAAAGAGTTAGCCGGAGATCTCAATGGATCTTGGGATGTTACATTTCGCGATCAATCGTAACAACTCACCGATTCGCATCAGATAAAAGATTTTTCCATTTCGGCGGTTACGATACAGTATTGATCAAGAATATTATAAATAACAGATAAGTGCATATTTAAAATCGCTGAAGCATATTATCAGTCCAGACTTTGTGGATGCTTTGGCATACGTACGCCGTTGATCCGTCAAGAAAAGATTGCTTAAATTTAAATATGGGATGCACTAAATATGATGCTGAGCCTCTGTTGGTAGATAGCAGATAGGAATATGGCAGGAGACGAACAACAAAGGATTTCTGTTTAACCTAGGTGGCTTTTTTGGAGGCATGAAAAAGCAGCTAATAGAGAATTGAATCAATCCGTTTTCGGAGGGAATGAACAGGACAAGCGAGAGCTATAACACGGGTGCAGAAATTAAAAAAGATGAAAAGCCGTATCGGATGACGGATGAGGAGCGTCAAAAAGAAGAAGAGAGAGAACAGAAAGTATTTTGCTCATATCCTAACAGACATGGGTATGTCTTCTTTTCTCTTGGGTAGAACTAGGCAGTATTGACATCCATCCCCGTCCTAAAGGACGAGCTGGATGTCAATAAACGATCTTTCGCTGGCGGAGAACTGTCTTCACAAATCATACAGTCTCGAAGTGATACGGACATGCACTCACACGGCGTATGCTGATAGAATCGATCATAGGGATTAATGATTTAATGCGTCCATTCACAGCTATATTTTGGGCTGTTGTATATCCAGATGCTTTTTACTAATGATCAAGGCTAATATCATCCATTTTGACCCTTTTGAGGTATTGAACTTGTTCTCTCAAGAAGTTATAGGGCTTATTTTAGGATTCTGGTATACGGATGGTATTGTGAAAAAGCGGTGATACCCATATGTCTTACCTTAAAAAAGATGAGACAAAGTTATTAAAAATATTAAGAAAAAACAATAGTTTGTTTTTTTTATTGCTTTTCTAGATAATCCATTCAATCATGTGTGTAGTTTCTCCTACTTCAACGGAGAGGAAGCAGATAGTTTTATGATGCCATGAGCGGATTTATTCACTCCTGCCTTTTGAGACGTGTCCACAAACCACTTACTTCATTGTTGTGTGTCCATTGAAGTTTTTCTCAATTGACAAAAAGGTGTCTTTGCCTGTAGGCGTTATTTCAAGAAGCCTAATGAGATGGTTTGGAAGCTCTACGGTAATTATCGTTTCTGCCTTTTGGGTTTTGATGGAAAAGACGCTATCCTTTAAATGCTGATGGTCAGCTCTACGAGAAATCAGTGCATTTCAGACCTTTATATAGCAAGAACTCAAAAACTATAAACGGGGCAATGTTCCCTCTTGCCAATGTTTCTTTTTGCCAATAGCTGTTAAATTGACGAATGTCTTCTTTTATCCATGGCGTAAAGCCATCGGTTTTGTACTTTGGTTTCTCTATTCTAAGGCACGCATTAGCTTTTAGATGTGTATGTTTAGTCGCTCAATTAAACAGCATTCTCACAGTTCTTAAAAACATGACGGCTGATGACTGTGTGGATTTTCTGTCCTCCAACCCCTAGAGGATATGATTTGAAGTTATCTTTTTGTAGTCAAAATCACCCGTATTCTTTATGATGGCTTTGAAATTGGCTTTGCTACCCGTGATTTGAGAGGGCTATTTTTTTATTACATCCAATAGTTTAAAACAAAAAATAGGTATACGAGAGGGCACGAAACTAAAGTCAATGGAAAACCCCATAAAAACACCTGTCTCAATATCCAAGATATCCACATAGGCACTGTGATCCTCACAGGATTTCCGAGAGAGTCCAAAACCGTTTTTCCTTTGAAACCGGAATGAAAGATTAAAAAGTCCTCATAATCATATGGCGTAGGATCGGGGTATTTACTGAGTATATTGTTATATTCTTGCTCCATAAAGCTACGTGGGTGATTAAGTATATTTTTCAAATCTAAATAACAACAGAAGAATTTGTGAGAGAGCACTGCAAGATGAAGCTTACGGGAAATACTCCACAAAACAATACCTATTAGACAATAAGCTAATGCAAACCCGATGTTAAATATCCTAGTCGGTTCGTGAATTATGGCTACTACTGAGAATAATACAACAGAAATCATAGAGCTAAAGGCTATTCCTTCCAAAGCGACATTGAGAATTTTTGTTTTTCTTCTAGCCTGCAGGTAAACTTCGGAAGTTATCCATATGGAATGCTCCAGAATATGTTTGTCTTCTCCAAATATATAGGTTTTGCTAGTTTTTTCTTGTGGTTGTTCTTGAGGAGATATAAAATTTCTCATTTTATTATCTCCATCTGTGCCGTAAGATCCCTTGTGTAGACAATAAGTTGTTCATTAAAAACATATATCTGTTCTTTAAGAACCTTGTTTTTCAACTCTAATAATATCATTTCTCTCTCATATTCTTTACAGGCGAGTTTGGATAGCATCTAGAATCTTGTTCTATATTTCGAATATCATAATCGTATTGTATTAATTTATTCAAAAAAACGCTGCAAAATCACTTCGAATATCGGGCTTTAAAACTTCGTATCTATTTCCTTTAATAGCACATCCTTTTGCCTCTAAGCGTGCATACAGAAAAGGCTTTAATAGCTCAAGTGCCATCAATTGAGGTATGCCACACTCGTGTAATTTTAATCCCGTTCTCGAAATGATCACAGAACATCCTGAATAATCCAATCTCTTTCTCATATGATTGCCGTTCTAACCAAGAAAAACTTGATTACTAAAGGTATGGAAGATTGGGCTAAGCATATCAAGGATTATGGAGAATAATGTCGTTCATGATGTAGAAGGAAATCTTGACGAAGAGAAGGAATGCTTTGAATTTGTTAAGCTTTTTTGCCAAATAATTTTCACTTTACCCGCTATGATTAAAGAGAAATAAGACAAAATGCAGAAGAATAGTATGAACCTTCATCCTTCTTTCTAGTGTTGAAGATAAAAAGGATACAAAATCCTTGTAGATCATTCCAATCTGTTGTAAATGTCTTCATAGACGGGATCGTATTTTCAAGCTTGAGGAGACTGTTATACAAGAGGTATATTACTAAAGACTAGAGATCATCCGTTTGCAAAATAAACAATTTTCAAAATCTTCATAACGCTTAGAGAATCTATACCTTGAGTCTTAACTCTTGATTTTTCCAAGATGCGATTAGCTGCTGCACGAGCATCATGTGATCTTTCTTTCGATGGTAGACGAGCTATTGGATTTTTTCAATGTCATGTCAACACCTTTTTGCATTATATTGTGAAAAATAGGGCTTACAAAGGTGAGGGGGATCAACACTGAAAAGTGTAGTTACCTCCGCGATGTCTTATTCTGGATTAAGGGTAGTTAAATCGTTGTTTTTAGGATATTAATCGTTTTTACTTCTTAAGAACATTGTCACAAAAAGCAATAAGAAAGGAAGCGCCACAAATCCCCAGTAGAAGATGGTTACTGCGTGCTCAATCTTGCCGAGGTGATTGTTGGTAACACGCATAGCCATTTCTATATCGGTGAGCTTTTGGAGTATTTCAGGTGTCATTTTTTATCTCCGTTATGAATTTCTTAAGTATCTTGTTTTTCTTGCGCTAGATATTACCGTTTGTACATGCATGTTTGATAAGGAAATAAGTTCAATGTATTTTATAAGAATCCAAAAAACATGAGAGTACCCACTCAAAACAAAAAAATCTAGACTTTTGTTCTTTTTCGTTTCGGTAGATACGAAACTTACAAACGATCCCATAAACAAAAAACCTAATGCCTAATAGTAAAACAATCTATTCGAAGGGGACGCTGCATCATCGATTTTGCCGAGGTGATTGTTAGCAATAAGCATAGATTTTTCTCTGTCGGTGAGCTGCTTTAATATTGGGATGTTATCTTAATACTTCTAGTTCTTTCTTGAATCTTTGATTTTCTATTCCATATTCATTGTATGATTCCCCAAAGGTTATAGGAAAGATAATAAAGAACTACGAAACACATGCCGAAATTCAGCATAAAATTAAGCAGTAATATTTCTCTCTTTGTGTTTAGCATATGAATTATTAAAGGTGACAAAGAGGGTGCAAGCAATCGTCCAAGCGATAGCGAAACCCGCATGGCGGGTTTTTTCCTGTCTCGCGTTTATCGTGATTTTTCTTACCTTTAGTGAGTGCAAGATCAAGTTTTGCCAATCCTTTTTCATGAAAAGAAAGCTTCAGTGGAAAATGAGGCAGAATCGCTTCTCGTGCTATGTATCTCTGTCTGATGATTTAAAGAAACGATGCTTGGATGTCATTTTAGCTATTGATTTTCTCTGTCGGCGTGGGTTTTGGATATGCCCATAATTTTGTCGCCGAGTTTTTCCTAGATAGAGTTCAGCATATTACATTCCATAGTACAATTTTATATTTTAGGGGAATGAAGAATAGGAGTGAAAGCTCATAAAAAAGAGGAGTAAGGGCAAGGCAAGGTTTCCCATATATTAAAGTCTAATTATGCAACGGCAGTAGATTTTTTCTGTAATCTATAGGTATGAAGCCGATCCGTTTTTGCCAGATAGAGTTTGGCATGTCACATCCCATAGTACAATTTTATATTTTAAGGGACTAAATAATATGAGTAGTGTTTTAACAAATATTTCCGCAATGTCTGCTCTACAGAAGTTGCACTCTGTCAATAGAAATCTTGAGCGTTCACAAGATCGCATTTCATCAGGTTTGCGTGTTGCTGATGCTTCTGATAACGCAGCTTATTGGTCAATTGCAAAAACGATGTTATCAGATAATAGTTCTCTTTCTGCGGTTTCTGATGCTATAGGGCTCGGAATTGCAAAGGTAGATATTGCAAAAGCTGCATTGGAAAAATCCATTGAAGTGATTTCTAATATAAAGAACAAATTAGTCGCTGCTACAGAAGAGGGTACGGATGCGGGTTCTGTTCAGGAGGAAATTACTCAGTTACAAGCTCAGCTAAGAGATATTGCAAGAGGCGCTTCCTTTAATGGCGAAAATTGGCTGCAAGCGAATATTGGTTCTCCTTCTGGTTTTGTTACCAAGAGCGTTGTAGGTTCTTTTATTCGTGAAAATACTGGTGCGATATCTGTTAGGAATATAGACTATGATCTTGAAAGTGATAGTGTATTATTTGATACCGTACAGGGAGATAAGCATTATGGTATCCTAGATAGGAAAGCTATTTTGAGTGATTTAGAGCCCAAAATAGCAGACGTAACAGTCAATTATCAAAACTCAAAAGGTAAGACTTCTTCTGAATCTATGGCGCTTGTGACAGTAGATGGGGCTTGGTTGCAATCCAAAAAAGCTACTTTTAATCAAGAACTAGGTATAGCAAGATATTCTCCTTCGGGAAATACTTCTAGCAGTCATGGATCAGGCGGAAATTCTTTTGCTGCTGATCCAAATGCTATAGTATATGTTTTGGTCGCAGACGATGTTTGGGTGCGTGCCACTAAAAACAAGCCTACGAGTACTAAGGATGATAGTTTTTCTATTATTCCTTTTGTTCAGGAGGGTACAGAAAATTACTACATTGATACATCAAAAAAATCTATAGAGACAAAACCTGATAATGCAAAGAAGGATGAAATTAATGATAACAAAATTGAATTGGGTTATTCTGTTACAACATTGAATATTACCGAGCATAAAAATACGGATATGTATACGAAGACTACTGCTATTAAGAAAATGGTAGAATTTGTTGATAGGCAATTAAGAGCTACAACTGTTGCTGCTGGAAAACTTGGATCGATTAGTTCTCGTATTCAGTTGCAAGAAGACTTTGTAAAATTTATGCGTGATTCCATTGAAAAGGGTGTTGGTCGTTTGATAGACGCGGATATGGAGGCTGAATCAAGCAAGTTCGCAGCGCTACAAACGCAACAGCAATTGGCGCTTCAAGCATTATCTATTGTCAATAATTCTTCTCAAAAAATTCTATCTTTATTTCGTGGTTAGAAATTTATTTGGATAGTGATGCGATTATTGGAGAACCGTACATCTTTTGTGGGGAACGGTTCTTCAAATCTCTTTCGCTGATACTAGTAGATATTATGTCATTTGTTGATTTTAATGAATAGTGCAAATAATTTTAGGAAAAATTTTCTTGTAATAAAGCGATGTTTGTTGAATTTTGTTGTATGGAGTAAGCGTGATAGATAGAATGTTGTCTCGTCTTGAGGATTTTAGTCAGGTCAATTCATTAGTTGATACCATGGCTTCTCCTGATAAATCTGCATCTAGGATAGCTAAAAAAAAATCTTCGGTCATTGATGTTCAGTTAGAGCGAAATACAGCTTATCAAGAAGGATATGCGGCAGCTAAGGGTGATCAAGAAGATTGGGAATCTAAAATTGCAGTTTTACAAGAAGCTCATCTTAGTGAAATTTCGGATTTGCGTGCAAAATTTGAAGCTTATACAGGCGAGATGATATCTATTGCATTGAAAGATGTCGTAAAATCATTGTCAAATTCCCTTGAGCGTGAAGTGGTGCGGATTTTGATGACTGTTTTAGAAGTTGGTCTTGCTCGCAAGTCCGCTGTTGAGCTAGCGAAGTGCGTTACAGATTTTCTTAAAAAAGGAGAATGTGATTGGATTACAGTTCATGGCTCAAAGAGTTTGCATAAACTAATTAAAAAACATCTAGGCGAATATTCCTCAATGGTTCGTTACAAGGTTTCTGATGAGATGGAATTATCAACTGAAATTTCTCATTGTTTGATTACAACGCGACTGGAATCTTGGGCAACTGATGTTAAGAAAATTCTAGAATAAAGAAAGTTCTTAGATGGGCAATCAAGGGAGCGGTGATCAAGAGAAAATCCAATTTATTTTCGTCAAAAAGAAAGTAGCGTCACAGAATTCCAAAAATAGATTCGATTCTTGGAAAATTGCTTATGCTGACTTTATGACGACATTAATGTCTTTCTTTTTGATAATGTGGCTTGTAAATGCTTCCGATAAAAAGATCAAGTTGGCGGTAGAAAATTATTTTAATCCCTTTCGATTTTCAAATTCAGAAATCGCATTTCAGGGGATTGATGATGTTGTGAGACATCGAGAAAATCCCTCTGAAGATCACTTATTAAGTGAAATGATAGAAAAGTCATCTGTTGAAAAAACATCAATGATCACGGACAAGAAAACCTCTCTTAAAAAACAAGCTAATATAGAAGAAGATTTTTTGATGGAAGACGATGTTTCCGATCAAGAAAGAAAAACAAATAAAACCCTTCTCACCAAAAAGGATGCAGGAGATGGTGTTTCTTCCCTTACAAAAGATCAAGACAACATCGGACATTATATAAGTCCTTTTAGAATAGATTTTGGACAGGGAAAAGAAATAAATTCTTCTCTTGCAACTAGTACTTTAAAGAACACAATATCAAGAAGAAGTGACGACAATATCATTGTGCAAAAGATGCCTATAGATCCAGATAATGCAAAGGAATTGAAGGATGAAAAAACAGGAAATCATCCTGATTTTTTGTTAAAAAAAGAAGATGTTTTGAGGTTAAAGAGAGAAGAAGATGCTAAAAATCTGCAAAAACTGATAAGTAGGGAGCTCTCGGAATTAGTTGAGGAAAAATCTTTAGGAAAAGTATCCGTACAATCTATAGAGGGGGGAATGCTTGTCTCTGTTCTTGATCAGGGAAAGAATCCTATGTTTGAAATGGGTTCTTCCAAGCCACTCAAAGAAACAGTTTTAGTCATGCAGCAAATCGGTAAAATTCTTTCTGCAGGACAGGAAAAAATCATCATAAGGGGACATACTGATGCGCATCCATTTCTATCTCCTTTAGGAGACAATTGGAAGCTTTCGATTGATCGAGCATATAGTGCATATCAAATGCTTATCAAAGGTGGAATTGATGAGGGACGTATATCGCAAATTTCTGGTTTTTCTAGTCATCATCCCAAGATTTTATCAGATCCTATAAATGCGGCGAATCGACGTATAGAGATTTTTATCAAAGATAAAGATAGTCCTAAATGACTTGGAAATTTATAATTTTTTTTATGATTGGAGCTATGAGAGTGCTTCCAATTTTCGCGATGGATCAGGATTCCAGAGGTTCTCCAGCACCATATTACTTGGTGCGATCTTTGCAAAATGCATTTGACGATGCCGTTAACGGTAGGTGTTGTCCTCAGAAAAAAAATTCTGATGTCCTAGAAGAAACAAGCACACAATTGCGTTCAACTAATATGGATGCTTTTGCAGATCGGCGTAATGTTGATGCGATCCTAATATACACGATTATTAGTGGAGATTCTTCTATTTTAAAGGATGTGGTTTTAAAGGATACAAAGGGTTACTTTGATGATCCTATCGTTCATGCTTTGGGGAAATATTTTGAGGGAGAAACGATTCCTTCGATTAGATATTTAAATAGAATAAAAGAAAGTTCTCGTGCCAGGCGACTTGAGCCATATATTTATTTTATTATTGGAAATACTATGAGAGAACTAAACTCTAAGGGAGTATTGCGGTTTTTTGATCACGTTCGTCTTACTTCTCCTGGTACGGCTTTAGAAGAAATTTCTTTGCGGAATTTGATCAAAATAACTTCGGAAAAAGGTATGGAAGGGCGTGCTTTAGAGTATATCCGTGATTATGCCCGCTATTTTCATCATTCCATTTATAAAGATAATTTTGTAGATTTATCCCTGAATTTTTTTTTATCCGATTGGATTAAAGTATCGAACGATGACATCATTTCTATAATATCATTTCTGGATTTGGATGATCAGTACAGAATGTATTTAAAAATAGCTCGCCATGCTGCAATTGCGGGGAAGAAGACAATAGGCATATTGGCAATTGAACAACTCAACAAGATGAAAAGCACACTAGATAACACGGATTTGGCTTCTATATGGCTTTATAAGGATCTTATTAATATGCCTTTTGTAGATGCGTTTTCATCTCAACGTAGCTTGTACAATATAGCCGATGATTTTCTTCGATTACAGGATAGAAATTTAAAGAAAGCTGCGAAAACTTTACTTGAAGATATCCTGAAGCGAGCATTAGATGATAAAACAAAATTCGTGGATAGAGATTTAACATTCAAGAGAAAACAGAAGGATTATATTGATTTAAATCTTGCAACTTTTATTGAGAGAGCTCGTAAAAAGATCAAAATAATAGATGTTTTTCTTGAGGAGTATGACAGGTCATGAAAGATGTAAATACTATAGTATGTACAGATTATTTTGATAAAAACATAATATTTTGCAATCAGAGGCAAGATAATTCTGATTCTACTCAAGAAAAAAAGAAAGATGATTTTCGAGACTTTTTGAAAAAAATTCCCGAAAAAGAAGTCATCAATTCTCAATTGTCACACGATGTATTCTCTCTATCTAAGAATGTTGATTTGACAGTGCCTAGATTATTTAAGGACGTGAGCAACAGTGATGGCTTGGAAGGTTTTTTTTCCCAAGATGAGTTGGCGACTGCAAACATGCAGGATTGGGATAGAAACAACAAAGAAGACAAAGATGCCCTTGTGGATGTTTCTGGGATCATTGCAATATGCGACAATGGGAATTTAGATGGTCGTGATTTTATTGCTCAAGATTTTTCTGTTATGCTGGAAAAAATTATTTCTAAAGATAATTTGACGAAGGAAACTGTTTCGGATTTGCTGCCGGATTCTTTTTCTTCCGTTAATCCCATCAATTCTGATGTATTTGAGAGCCATTCAAAAAACACCTGTTTTGGATCGACAGATTTTTTAAAGGATGATTTAAAAGATATGATTCCGAATAGCCGTTCTATTCAGGAAAAGAATCAAGGGACTAGAGTTATAAATTCAAGAGTCTTTGCGTCGCAACAGGATGGTGTATCTGCTTCAGAGAATGGACTGATAACTCATAAGACACTCGCTTTAAGTGAAACTTCTGATGTTCCTCAAACAGCCTGTCCATACGATAGTGAGGTTTTTTTTAAAGAAATAGTAGATGATATGAATCAACAGCCTTCTATACGGCTTATTTCAAGTTTAGAGTATACCAATTATGCAAAAAAAGAGCAGATTAATAGCTTAAAAATTCAAATGAAACCAGATAGTCCTGAAAACGTAATCGCTACTTTGCGTTTATCTGGAAGCAAATTATCTATCAGGCTACAAGTGGAAGCGAGTTGTCTCTATAATAGAATACAATACGATCGTCAGGTTATCTTAGATACATTGCAGTTTCCTGGATATACGATAGATTGTTTTGATGTGGCTTTTATAATGCAAGACGTTGCCGATTTTTACCCGAACACAATCGATTTTCATACACAGCAAAAGAATTTTCAGCAATCAGAAGATTCTGGTAAGAATAAACAGCAAGATTTTGAAAGATGGAGGGCTGATAAAAAAAATTTTTCAGAAGAAGAGAACAGGTGGGATATCTATAATGACAGAGGAGGTACAAGTGCGTGTGCCGATTGTGTTTATATATAAATTTTCTCTTTTAAAACGATGATCTCGTTCTGATTGGGTTTTTTTCTCCGGGCAGGATATTTTGCAAAATGTAATTTTTCTTTTTATAGGATCTCATCAAAACATCTGGGTCTGAAGAATTTTTCCTTTCGGTAATGCCTCTTAAAAACCTTTTACGGGAAAGACCTGCCAATACAGAGAAGAATTTAATCTCATAAGCTTTGAAAAACCTGCTATCAGACAAATATTGTCCGATGGGAAGAAGGGCTTCTATTTTTATGGTTAAGTCCTCAATTCCATTCGTCTTCGTTTTTTTGTATGAAGAAATAAATAGAAATTTCGCAATTAGTTGTCCAATTATGCTCAAAGGCATCCTTTGTTTCGCATTGTTTTTTAAGGAAAGGTCTTTTCTTCAGAAAAGTATACGTATATCAGCTATAAAAGCATTGTTTTTCGAAGATCAATCCCATAGAATTCGTACAGTGTATTGAGGTGATCCTGTTGAAGATTGAAAACATTTCGGCAATTATTGGTGGCAAGGTAGAAGAAGGATTCATGTGTGATGTGAAGATTGATTTCTAATAGTCTCTCAAAGGTTTTGGAGAGTGTTAAACAGCGAGTAATTTTCGAATTATAGAAATTAATGAGCAGAACTAGTTTGTGGTCACATTGTCTTTATTTTTGTCTCCAACAGAAAGTATAAAAAGTTTTTTACGCAGTATCGTACGTCCTGCACATATTCTGGTTGCTGTTTCGGGGGGGTCAGATTCTGTTGGTCTTCTTGTCGCTTTGCATTCTATTCTTATGGAAAAATCGTTTAAAGGAATTGGTTTATCTGCTGTCACGGTAGATCATGGTGTGAGAATTGATGCAAAGGATGAGGCAAATTATGTTTCTGAGCTTTGTTATAAGCTAGAAATTCCTCATGCAATAGTTTGTTGGAAAGGGCAAAAGCCAAAATCGGGGTTTATGGCTTCCGCTCGAGAGGCTCGTTATGCATTGATATCTGATCATGCGATTAAAATTAGTGCTACTTTGGCTGTTACTGCGCATACTTTTAATGATCAATTAGAGACAATTTATATGCGTTCTAAGCGTGATTTGTCTGGCAAGGGTGTTGGACTTGCCGGTATTTCTGATGCTGTGCTTTATGATATGCGTTTGTGGGTTTGTCGTCCGTTTTTACAATGTCGTAGAGAGGATATACGGGCTTTTTTATCAAAAAAAAATGTAGGTTGGCGTGAGGATCCAAGTAATGTTGATGATAGATTTGAGCGTGTTCGTATCCGGCGTACTGTTCGCAAAGAAGACTTTGAAATGGTCTTTAGTAAGGTAAAGATTTCCCAGAAATCACGCATTGAATTAGGAAATGGTTTGGTTGAATTGGTTTCCAAGCATTTAAAGGTTCATTTGCAGTCGGTGATTTCGATAGAGCGAGAGGCATTAAAAGCTGATCCGATTTTTGTGTCTTATTTAATCAGGATTTCTGTCGCAATTTGTGGTGGGAAAAATTTTTTGCCTGGATATCGAGAGATGGAACGGGTAATGTCGTTTGTGCAAGATGGGAGACAAGGATGTATAAGTATTGGAAGGGTGGTCCTAGATTCGTGCAAAGATTTTATTTGGTTAACTCGCGCGGTGCGTGATCTGCCGACGCAGATTCTTCATCCTGGTGAAACTGCCGTGTGGGATGGAAGATTTCGGTTTACGAACTCTTCCGTGGAATCTATGCAAATTTGTTCTAGGCGGCAAGAGAAGATAGAAGTTTCGCCGTATCTTCCAAATAGGATTGCACGACGTGCTATTATCAGTATTCCATCCCAAGTAGGAGGAAAGCCTTTTTTATCGCCATTTTCTCGTTTTTTAACAAGTTTCGATTTACCTATAGCCCATGTCTTTTATAAAGCATTTGGAACAGCCATTATTCCGAATTCACCGTTTTTTTATGAAGAAGCATAAATTTTCATTGATTGTATTGGATTATTATTATTATTATTATTGTTCCGCCATAAATAATCAGTATAGTAGAATCTCTGATAGTCGATAATAGTTGTGGTTTTCTGAGGAATTTCATGAATCCTAATTTGAGAAATTTTATTTTGTGGGTGATAATAGCGATATTTTTGATAGCGCTATTTTCTGTATTGCGATCTCCTACCAGTCAGGATGGTATGCAAGATATATCTTATTCTCAATTTATAAGGGATGTAGATTCCGGTCGTATTCGTAGCGTTGCTATAGTAGAAAAGCATATATCTGGAGTATATCAGGGAGAGACTTTATTTCAGACTTATTCCCCTATTGTAAACAACAGCCTTTTAGAAAAATTACAGGGCAAAGGGGTGGAGATCTCGTCGAGACCCTTGAGTGATGGTTCTTCGGGGTGGTTAGGTTATATCAGCAGTTGGATTCCTGTTCTTTTGGTATCGTTTGTCTTTATCTTTTTTATGCGACAGTTGCAGGGAGGTGGGGCTCGCGGTGCTATGAGTTTTGGAAAATCCAAAGCTAAATTGCTTGCAGATCGCAATGGTCGTGTGACATTTGAAGATGTTGCTGGCGTTGATGAAGCTAAATCTGATTTGCAGGAAATTGTTGAGTTTCTTTGTGACCCTCAGAAATTCAAACGTTTAGGCGGGCGTATTCCACATGGGATTCTTCTTGTTGGTCCTCCTGGGACGGGTAAGACGTTGCTGGCTCGTGCTGTTGCAGGTGAGGCTAATGTGCCATTTTTCTCCATATCTGGTTCTGATTTTGTTGAAATGTTTGTTGGAGTTGGTGCTTCTCGTGTTCGTGATATGTTTGAGCAGGCTAAGAAAAACGCTCCATGTATCATTTTTGTTGATGAGATTGATGCGGTTGGTCGGCATCGTGGCATAGGATTGGGTGGGAGCAACGATGAGCGTGAACAAACTCTGAATCAGTTGCTTGTTGAAATGGATGGTTTTGAATCGAGTGAAGGTATTATTCTGATAGCTGCGACTAATCGTCCAGATATTTTGGATCCCGCTTTGTTGCGTCCTGGTCGTTTTGATCGCCAAGTCGTTGTGCCAAATCCTGATATTGTTGGGAGGGAGCGTATACTTAAGGTTCATAGCCGTAATGTTCCGTTGGCTCCTAATGTAGATTTGAAAACTCTTGCTAGGGGAACGCCTGGTTTTTCTGGAGCAGATTTGATGAATTTGGTCAATGAATCTGCTCTTATGGCTGCTCGTCGTAATAGGCGTTTGGTTACGATGCAGGAATTTGAGGATGCGAAAGATAAAATTCTTATGGGAGCGGAGCGTCGTTCTTCGGCAATGACAGAATCAGAAAAGAAGCTTACTGCGTATCATGAGGCTGGTCATGCTATTGTTGCGCTTAATGTTCCAGAGGCAGATCCTTTGCATAAAGCCACTATAATTCCACGTGGAAGAGCATTAGGTATGGTGATGCAGCTTCCTGAAAAGGATCGGTATTCTACGAGTTATAGATGGATGATATCCCGCTTATCCATTTTGATGGGTGGGAGAGTTGCCGAAGAGATTGTCTTTGGGAAGGAAAATGTAACTTCAGGTTCTGCTTCGGATATTGAATATGCAACGAAATTATCTCGCGTTATGATAACACAGTTTGGTTTCTCGGATTTGTTGGGAAAAGTTTGTTATGGGGAAAATCAGCAAGATGTTTCTATGGGTCATGCTATGTCCCGATCCAATAAAGTTTCTGAGGAGACCGCGCAGAATATAGATAGAGAGGTTTTGCGTCTCATAGAAGATGCTTATGAAAATGCGCATCGTATTCTTAAAGAAAAACATGATGACTTTATCGTAATCGCCGAAGGATTATTGGAATATGAAACTTTATCCGGAAAGGAAATTGCTTCTTTGATTAAGGGCGAGAAGATTTATAGACCTTTAGGGGACGATGACGATTCCTTGCAGTGTTCCTCGTCCGTTCCGAAATCTGGCATTCAGAAAGGGGATAGTCCTCCTGAGGTATCTGATGTCCTTGAATCCCCTGAGGATAGTAAGGATAATGTTCCTGTTGATTCAAAGGAAGAGACTGCAGACAAGATCTGATAATGATGTCATTTTCGCTATATTTGAATATGAAATTATGTGGATTGTAGACATGTTGCGTTTAGGATGTTTCTTTTTTAAAGAAATTTATGTGATATGACTTCTATCTATAAAAAATCAAAATTCTTTGTTTCGTGATCTTTTTCTTATGAGTATGTTGGTTGGTGTTTGAGAGACAAATGCTTTAAGGAGATGACATGGGGCGACGTTATTTCGGAACAGATGGAATTCGTGGTAAATCAAATACATTTCCCATGACGCCTGATGTCGTTATGCGTATTGGGATTGCGGTTGGAGCTTTGTTTCGGGGTAAGAGTAAGCCGCATAGAGTTGTTATTGGTAAAGATACACGTTTATCTGGGTATATGCTTGAGAATGCTTTAGTCGCAGGTTTTACTGCTGCTGGGGTAGATGCTTTTGTACTTGGTCCGATTCCTTCTCCTGCTGTTGCTATGCTTACGCGGTCTCTACGTGCTGATGTCGGTGTTATGATTTCTGCGTCTCATAATCCATATCAGGATAATGGTATAAAACTTTTCGATCCTGAAGGTTATAAATTATCTGACGATATGGAAGATCGCATTGAAAAGATGCTTGAAGCCGATTTAACACCGTATTTTGCTTGTTGTGATGATATTGGGCATGCAAAGCGTGTTGATGGTGTCCATGATCGTTATATTGAACATGCCAAGCGTACTTTGCCGCGCGATGTTACTTTGCAAGGTTTGCGTATTGCTGTTGATTGTGCGAATGGAGCATCCTACAAAGTTACACCAGCGGTACTTTGGGAATTGGGAGCGGATGTTGTCTCTATCGGCGACAAACCCAATGGGATGAATATAAATTTTGATTGTGGCTCTACAAATGTGGTTGCTCTGCAGAAAAAAGTACATGCGGTGCGTGCTGATATTGGTATAGCTCTGGATGGAGATGGTGATCGTATCATTATCGTTGATGAAAAAGGTACTGTTGTAAATGGAGATCAGATTATGGCTCTTATTTCAAAGGCATGGAAGAATGATTCTTTGCTGAAGGGAGATGGTATCGTTGCTACGGTTATGTCTAATATAGGTCTTGAGAAATTTCTCTCAGGGATAGGTTTGTCTTTGAAACGGACAAAAGTCGGTGATCGTTATGTTGTGGAGTATATGAAAAACAACGGATTCAATATTGGCGGTGAAAGATCTGGTCATATTGTTTTGTCCGATTATGCTCCAACAGGAGATGGACTTGTAGCGGCTTTGCAAGTATTGCGGTGTATTAAGAGATATGATCGATCTGCTAGCGAAGTTTGTCATTGTTTTGAGGAAACTCCGCAATCTTCGTGTAGTATTCGAGTGGACGGTGATTTTGTTTTAAATGATTCGCGGATTAGGCAGGCTATTTCTGATGCGGAAGCGGAATTGCAACAAATAATGGGTCGATTGGTTGTTCGAGCTTCAGGTACAGAACCACTTGTCCGTATTATGGCAGAAGGTGATGATTTTTCCAAAGTGAAATATATTGTTGATGGTTTAGCTAAGGTCATCCGTTCGTTTTCTTTAAATGGGAATTCAAAATAGTTTCTCGCAATATATTATTTGATCTTACAATTGATTGCTTTTTTCCTTCTGATTGTAATCTCTGATTTTCGTTTGTGGAGAATATTTTTTTGTCGTCTTTTATTTCTTTGGTTTCGTATGATATGTGATTTAAAAAGTTTTTTGATTTATAGAAATTTGAGATTTATGTGAAAAGGTGTAATGGGGAGATAACGTATGAACAATTTTCTTTTACAGATTTTTACCTGGTGGAATGGCCAGACGTTGGGAACGAGATTTTTTACGTGGCGCTTTGGAAAGTTTGTAGGTAAGGATGAATTTGGAAATATATACTATGAAGATGGTAAGAAAACTTCATATGGTTTGTCACGGCGTTGGGTTGTTTATAATGGTTATGCAGAGGCTTCTTCTATCCCGCCTATGTGGCATGGTTGGATCCATCATCGTAGGGATGATATTTCTCTGGAACAGGGAGACAATAAAGAGAATATTTTCAGTTGGCAGAAGCCGCATCGTGTGAATGGTACAGGTTCTCCAGATTCTTATTATCCACGAAATAAGAAGAAGGGCGTTTCGGGAGATTCGATTAGATTCACAGGTGAGTATAAGGCTTGGTCCCCTGATTCTTGATCATTGTTTTATTATTGAGATTTATTTTTGGTGAGAAAAAATTAATTGGATAAAATTTTGTTGAAATTCATAATTGTATTATTGGCGTTCTGTTTTTTTGTTAAGAGTATTACGGTTGTGCATGCTGCTAGATTGAGCAATAAGATAGCCGAATTTGCTGGTATGGATAAGATCACGGGTCGAATCGTAATATTTGATGTTGAGATAGATCAGACTGTTCAATTTGGAGCTTTGGAGATTACGCCGAGGGTTTGCTATTCAAGAGATGACAATGAGGTACAACAAGTAGATTCTTTCGTTGAGATTACCGAAACAACATTGGATCGTCTAGTTAAGAAAATTTTTTCCGGTTGGATGTTTGCTGATAGTCCGGCATTGAATGCTGTTGAGCATCCTGTATATGATGTTTGGTTAAAACGGTGTAAAAAACCCTTTGATATTTCTTACAAGGGAGATAAACCTTTGTCTGAACTTGAGGAAAAAACCGAAGATTAGGTTGAGAGAGGGGTATCGTAGTAGGAGAATCCTGCATTTTTAGTTCAAGTCAAAATCATTGATATAATAGATCTGCAAAATATATCTGCAAGAAAGAAAAAGAGTTTCTATCTTCTAAAAGAAATATAAAAAATACCGATTATATCTCTATTACTGGAGATCATCAGACAATATAAAATGCTAAGATTAAAGCCAGATATTCTATTTATGATAGCCAAATAAAGACCAAGAAAAAAATTTGAAAGAAGCTCAGTCGAAGATGCCAGCTCATCAATTCGCTTTCGATAAAAAGATACTGGGGATTTCAAAACCAAAGGAAAAGATATCTGCAACCCTTGATATAGAAAAGAAAAAAGCTTTTAAAATTTCAGATGGTCTTTGTGAAGGGGGAGAGCAGCGATGTAACAGCGCTCTTTATCAGCATCTAGAAATCAAACGATACGCTAAAGAAGTTTACAGTCTCCTGTACAAAAGAGCATTTCTGGGCAGAAAAGAAACATTAAGTCTTTAGAGAAAAGGTCTTCAGATATTGAATTTATCTTCGGCGAGAAATAAAAGAGACTAAGGCTGAGCATAATAGGTACGGATGCACATTAAGCCCTTAAAAGTTGATATTGTCCCAAGCTGTTGTGCGTGATGCTCAAGACTTTGTTGATTTCGCTCCAATTGGAGATAATTCGCAGCGTTTTTTAAAAGATAAAAGGATTTCAGGAGATGTTTTTTCCGGAAAAGAAAAGGATGATTTTATTTCTTCGAACAATGATCAATCCGTCAAAGATTTTTATCGGGTTATGATGATGGTAGAAACCTATCGTTCTCGTGGGCATTTTAATGCTCGTCTTGATCCTTGAGGATTGGCTTCTCCTTCTGTAGACTTGCAGGATTTGTCTCCTTCGTAATATTCCCGCAAAGAATGAAACAGCTTACTCTGCACATGCACGCGTATTGGAGGAATCTTGTTCTATATGATCAAAGCAAATTTCATCCATTTTGAATCTTTTGAGGTTCGTAGCGTATTCTCTCAAGAAGTTTAGGGATTGTTTTAGGCTTCTGGTACACTGATGGAATCGTTAAAAAGAGGCGTTAAAACTATTTGTATATTCATCTAAAAATTATCATTGCGACCACAATCATAGACGGTATCTTCCACAACATCCCATGCATCTCAACATGGAAGTTTGCTATCTTATCAGAAAGCTTGTCTACTTTATTTTCAAGTCAGTCATAGCCAATAGCCATGTTCTAAGAGATGATACGACATTCTAGAGGAGAATTAGAGTTGTTTTCTGTTCTACAGCCTTTGTCATATCAATACCTTTTTTCTAATATTCGTACATATTGATAACTTTTAAGATGATAATCCTTTAAAAAGGATTAGAATTCAAGGATGATCCCTAGGGATCATCATAGGCTTCTAGTATAGGGATGGCATTGTAGAAAAGGGGGGGGAAAGGTATCATATTTTATCGTTTCTCTTGTGTGTCCTAGTCCCACCTCAAAAATAGTAAGACCAAATCCTAAAAAATATCTTTAAATCAATGGTTTGTATTCTAATGGCTCCCCGGGCCGGATTCGAACCGGCGACCTGTCGATTAACAGTCGAACGCTCTACCGCTGAGCTACCAGGGAAAATTAAATATTCTCAAAAACGTAAATCAGGAGATGAATCGTCAAGAATTCTTTCAAAAGAATGATTGCTCTCATGCCCTTCAACAATTGCAAAAAATACACCACAATGTCAAGCTATAATAGAAAAATTCCCCTGTATAGGGGGGATTCTTATTGTATTATGTTTACAATGCTAGAAAATTTTTTATCAAAAGAGTGGTAAAGCCTCCTTATCGCTCAGGGAGAGGATATAAGATGAGAAACCTCGAAGATTTTTAAAAATCAGTCCGGAATTTCCTGTTATTTAATGTATTGTTTGATTGTTGAAAATCATTGTTCCTTCACAGTTTTCTATAAAATAACTTGAACTTCACAGAACTTCTTTGTTGTAATAATAATGTGCGACTATATCATGTTGATCGCGGCGAAATAATCTACTCTCCCCTTTTTTAGCCTCTTCACCAGACTTGATATAGGGGTTATTTTCGAAGACAATCAAAACAAGATCTTGCATTAAAGGTGGGAGGATTTGCTTGGAAGTTTATATTGGCTTCCCAATCATCAAGTGTTGACAAAGAGGGCAAAGAAATTCTTGGGACTGGGGGAAAGAAGGTAAGATCTTTACGTGGATATATCATCCATTGATTATGCCATGCATGAAAAGAAAAAGATTTTTAATCTTAGAGTAACTCATAGAGATAACTATAAAAAATAAAATAGGATTGCAAAGGAATACCAGAAAATTTTTACATTGGGCATAATGTTACAATAACTGATTATAAGAGAAGATAGTGGACTTCTAAAGTATAACAGCGCTTATTGTTAAGCTTCATAAGGATTTTGTATAGCTGATAGTAGCTCCACGTTGCCTTGTAATTTAGGTTCTTGGGGATAAATAGAGGGTTATACCATTCGGGTGGGTGAGATAGCACGGGTTTGGCTGAGCCTCAGTTTGCCAGACAAGAAGGTTTTAATGACGAAGACGAGCCTCATTTTTTAGGAAAGAAGGTTTTAATGACGAAGATTATGAGGCAAAAGAGATCAAGAAGTGGCTCGAAGATAGAACGAAAACGTTGTTCTATTTTAAGGAGCGTTTCAGTTCTGGATTTTATGGATACATGAAGTCGTTTTATGTGGGTGGGGTGCCTGCCTGGTGCGGTTGAGCTTGGCGCTAGGTGTTTATAGAAGAAGACCATAAAGAAGTTCGAAGGGCTTTAATTGGCAGCCTATCGACGTTCTTCTGGAGTATGGGACTATTCGTATCTATACGGATTCAGATATTTCTATTGATATAAGGTCACGGCGCGTAAGGCGAATGCACTGCTTTATATAAGATTCTTCAAAGTGCTTAAGCTCATTGTACAAAGTCTCATCTTTTTACTATTCTCTGGCACAAATAAGATATGGGTTATTTGAGGCTTTGTTTCCAATCGTGGTGTTGGAAGGTATGTTGATACGCTTTGCAAGGGTATAGATGAGAAGATTAGCAGAGCTCTCTCATACAAGTTCATAAATGTTTTTTTTGGAAGGAAAGAGATCAAAATAGACGTATCATCTCGAAGAGAAATAGAGGCAGAATTGTCTCTAAAATATTCGGGACATGATACAGAATACTCTGTATAATCAATATCTGCCGGATTTTTGTATAGGAAATTCTTAAGTTGTTTTATTTAAAATTACATTTAATTTTTCTAGGGTATTTAAACTATACAAATTTTCTTTAGGGTTTTTTATATTCATCGCCCCCCAAAGAAGTAAGGTATTTTCCTTAAAAACGGACTTTAAATCATATTAACCTATGGAGGCCTCGCTCGGAATCGAACCGAGTTAGAAGGATTTGCAGTCCTCTGCGTAACCATTCCGCCACGAGGCCTAAAAAAGACGCGACAAGACCTCGAAAAGTGAAAAATGTCACATATTGACCTTAACAAATTTCAAGGATGTATGCCTTTGCGAAGCGTAACAGTAAAGCTTTTTTCCTGCAAGAGGAAATCGACTTGTATTTTGCATCAAAAACCAGGATAAAACTGAATGTAATTCTACGGTTAAGCAACAGTGCCGAGAAGAATGGGAACCAGATGAAAATTTATCGGTTAACAATATGAAATAATATGGCAGAAGAAAAGGGAATTTTATAGACTTACGAATATATTTTCGCCATGCTGCTATAATCTTTTCTAGCTGTAAATATTGGATTTATATGAGGAAATATGATTTACAGTTTTGATGGCGTTGTTTTTGTAAAAGTTCATTTGACTATATTTTTGACATTAACTATGTTGATAACTATAAGTTTTTTGTGGTTCTTAATATTTTTTTAAGATGTCTAGAATTCTTCGTTTGTTTTGGCAGTCCTATAGTAGCTCACTTTATGTTTTTGTATTAGGGTTTTTGTGAGTTGCAAGTATTGCCGATGAGAAGAAGGGGAAAGGGTGCTAATTGCAGAGTTTTGGTTCTTTTTGCAAGCGAAAGTATGCCTAATCCTTGATGAAAAATATGGTGTTGGTGGAGATGTATTCTTTGGTTTATGGCGAGCCATAAGGGTCATTATTAGAGATAAGAGGTTGGGCAGAATTGGTTTTTCTTCAGTCTTTGTAGGTGTCATTTATTAAGAAAAATGAATGCGGTAAGAAATTTAGTTGTTATTTTTATGTAGTGGGAGGAGATTAAGAATGGCCCATTCGGATGTTGTATCTGAACCGTCGATGGAAGAAATACTAGCTTCTATTCGTCGGATAATTGAAAATAATGATCAGGACGTTGGTGTTTTAAAAGATGTCGATGATCAATCTCGTGATCGTAACGAAGATTCTTGTGAACAGAATGGTCGATCTCGGGATGGCAGTTTGTCTTATAAGTTGTTTTCTGAGGGAGATTCTTGTTTGGTTGATTCTGAAAAAGAGACTGTATCTAGAAGGGATTCTGAATCTCTTTCGCTTGCAGACGTTGCAGCACGTATTCGTTCTGAAACGACTCGGGGTGATTCTTCTCGTATGGTTTCTTCTGATCCCTCTGATTTGATGAAAGAAGATCAAAAAACCGTC
>NZ_JACETX010000018.1 GCF_014048425.1 Candidatus Liberibacter sp.
ACGCCGCTATCCTTTAAGTTTAAAGCTTGCGCTTGTCCCTAGGGATCCATAGCCGACCACTACGATGTTTATTGATTCCATGAGATCTATATCTGCATCATGATTATAATAAATACGCACTGATAATCCTCGCTGCTTAAAAAGATTGTCCGCAAGCGCGACGAAAACGAAAGATTGTTTCCATTGTTCCGTATTCTATTGCAGTGGCAGCAAATGCATGACCCACTGAAATCTCAGAAATATACGGAATTTTTCGTATTAAAGCAGGTATATTTTGTATAGTCAGATCGTGTCCAGCACTAATCTCAAAAAACAATTTTCGTGCCATATTAGCCGTTTGGCTCAATTTTTCCAAGCAAACTTTCTCCCCAGCAGAATCGTGATAGCATGCCCCATACGGACCAGTATAAAGCTCAATACGATCAGCTCCGGTTAACTTTGCTTCCCTGAGAGGAGTAATCTTGCCATCGCCATCGGCAAATAGAGAAACTTGGGAGCCTAAAGCGTGTAGCCTGGAAATGGTCTCTGTGAGAAAAGTTTTGTTGGTGACGAAATCCCATCCGTGATCAGAAGTCGCTTGTTCTGGCGAATCGGGGACAAGTGTTACGAGATCAGGTTTGTTTTTCTCGCAAAGCATAAGGAAATATTCGCTAGGATATCCTTCAATATTCAGCTCTTTTCCAGGGAACTCATCATCAATCAACTGACGAATTTTAGGTAAGTCTGAAAAGCGAATATGACGTTGATCTGGACGAGGATGAACCGTTAAACCGGAAGCTCCAGATTTGAGAGACATCCTCCCTATATGAATCAAATTTGGCCATGGAAGATTGCGACGATTGCGGAGCATGGCTACGGCATTAAGGTTGATAGATACTTTAACAGGCATTTCCTTAAACTCACAATTTTATGTTTCGAGATAGGTTGCAGATTTTAAGGAGGCTTAATAATAAGCAAAAAAGACTGCCTCCATCCGTTTCTATTTTTTAGTTATTAATTTTTAATAAAAGATAATATAGATAATCATGGTTGGCGAGGTATTGCCATTAATAAAATTATCCGGGTACTGGACAGTTTTTCGTGGTTCTGATAGAGTCCGACTCCAGTATTTTGTATTTTAAGGCTTATTTGTCGCCGTTTGGTGATTTTTTCCAAGAAAGAGGGATATAACGACGTGTATGTGCTTGTGCGTGATAATAATGTTGAACAGGCTCTGCGGGCCCTTAAGAAGAAAATGCAAGGTGAGGGTATATTCCGTGAGTTGAAGATGCGTGATCACTACGAAAAACCTTCTCAAAAGCGCGTGAGGCTGAAGTCTGAAGCAATCCGTCGAGGAAGAAAATTGGCTCGAAAGCTTGCTCAGCGTGAAGGTGCTCCTATTTCTCGACGCAAGTGAGATTTTGATGGGGATCACCGTTGCTGTTTTTCAGAAATTCTCTTGGTGGTCCTCCTCGTCAGAGTTATGACATTATGTTTCGGTTGGTGCGATAAGATGGGAATTTCAAACGATTCAGGTAGTGTAGCAAGATTTTTGGTTGAGTTCCCTCTGGTTGCTTGTTGGATATATCTTTTTGGCGGATGTTCCCTTCAGAATTCTCAGGCAATCAATTCTTTGCGGATGCATAAGGTTTATCGTGCGGATATTGCTTCTCTTACTGCGGTCATACGATCGCGCCCATCTGATCCCGAAGGTTATAACGTACGAGGTGCCATTTACGGGGGTAGCAGAGATTTTGAGAAGGCTTTGCAAGATTTTCAGACTGCTTTGGATTTGAATCCTCAATACTATAAGGCATATGCAAATCGAGCATTAGTGTATCGCAAAATGAGGGATATCCCCATGGCTATTGAGAGCTATGATATGGCCTTGAAGATCAATCCTGGGTATGATGTTGCTTATATAGGAAGGGGAAATCTCTACCGTGAAAATGGGAGTGCTGATCTTCAAAAGGCATTTGCCGATTTTGATAACGCAATACGGTTAGGTACTTTTGATGGACGGGCATGGCATGGTCGTGCGCTTGTATACCAATCCCTTGGCAAGCAAGTGGAGGCTATAGAAGATTTTTCTAAGGCGATATCTTTGGGGAGAGGGTCCCCTGAGCCTTATAATGGGCGAGGTCTTTCTTATATGATGCTTAAAGATTATGAAAATGCTTTGGGGGATTTCAGAGCTGCGATTGATCTTGATCCGAAAAGAGCAGAGTCATTCTTTAATCAGGGGCTTTCTTATGAAGCGGAAGGAAAAAACGCAGATTCGTTAGATTCTTATCACAGAGCTTTGTTTATTGATTCTGGATATCATAAGGCAAAGATTGGTATGTCCAGAGTGCGAGATCGTCTCGGACTAAAGTAGTATTTTGTATAAAAGTATCGAATACCTCCTTGTAGAGCGGTGGTATAATAGATTTTTATTGAGAGGAAGAGTCGTCCCAAGGTTCATCTTTAAAAGATGAGTTGCAAGAGTTAAAGGGTCTCTCTTGGAACTAGTAAGAAGGCATGCAATGACAGCAATTACCTGTGACTAAATCCTGAACAAAATCGGTTTTGGTTGCTTTGCAATCAAAATCCCTGGATGTAGTAGAGGATAAAGTCGCTGAAACTATGAACAAAGCATACATTGATAAAAATTTTTAAAATCCTAATAATTGATCTATTTATGCCTACCTAATCTTAGGGAGGTTTTGAAATGCCCTAAAAACAATTGTCGTCGTGCACAAATAGTCCTTTATGCTTATACTCATCATGTAAATAGGCAAATAAGGCAATAATTATGCAAAAATTCTTTCCAAAAGCTCGGTGAATCGTATTAAAGGGCATTGTAAAGTAGTATACAAAGATTACAAATAGGTTGGAAACCAATATCAGCAATTCTATAAATAGATTAAAAACAGAGATCAAAAATCAAATTTCTGCATATAAAAATATCAGCAGGAAGAATTATGATGATTATGATTTTAGTTGTTCTTTTTATCTTGAAAGGAGCGGTGGTTCTTCTGAAGGGAGAGGTTGAAGAGGCTCTTTCTTTTTTATGGGTTTTCTGGTATTATTTAAAGGAATGATAACTTCAAAGTTTGTGGTTTCTTCTTTTCTATCTTTTTGTTCTTTGAGTAGAGCAGTATAATTGCCGGATTCGTTTTCCGCAGTGCAAACTATATCTGAAATGTCAGGGACATTTTCGGATAAGTTTTTCTTGTGAAAAGTTGTTTTTATAGGGTTTGGTTTGTTTTTTTGAGAAAACCCATTGAACAACAGATTTTCAGAGAGATTGTTTCGCAAATCGCGGCTGACTGCTCCTAAGACAACTACAATAAGATCTTTTTTGTTCTTGGTTGCAGAGGCAACATAGTTAAACCCAGAAGCGCATGTAAAGCCAGTTTTCATTCCTGTTATACCAAAAGGACTTCCGATTAACCAGTTAGTGCTAAAAAATTTTTTCCCTTGTATCTCTAATCCTTCTATATTGAAGTAATGTGCATATTTTGGAAAATCACGCTTTATTCTCAAGGTTAATATTGCCATGTCGTTTGCCGTAGTGTAATGGCCGTGCTGGATAAGTCCATGAGCGTTCATGAAATGAGTAGAAGCCATTCCTAATTTTTTGGCGGTGGCATTCATATGGGTAACGAACTTTCCTTCTGTCTTGCAGAGAGATTCGGCTATTGATACGGCGATATCATTGGCCGATTTTACAAGAATCAGCTTCAAAGCATCGTCAAGAGTTATAATCGTGCCATATCCAAAAGTGCTATTTGCAGGAGGATATTTAGAAGCTTTCTTGCTAATAACTATTGGTTTTTTAAGCGTTACTTTTTCTTCTTCAAGAAAAGAAAAAACCACATAGGCTGTCATTAATTTAGTAAGAGATGCTGGATGCCACAAGTGATGAGAACTATTCTCGGTTAGGATATCGCTAGTGCTTGCATCTAGTGCTATATAGAAGGGATTTTCATGTATTTCCGAAGCGAAGAATAGGGGTGATATGCTATTTGATATCACTAAAACTGTATATAGAAAATATATAAACTTGGAATTTTTTCTCGGCATGGTCTTGTCGAAATCCTTGATCTATACAGGAGTATCTTGATTTTCAGGAGGAAAAAGACTCCTTAATGTATAGTCTATTACAATGAAGAGCAACATAAACATGCATTCTAAAATGAATAATATCCTTATGAGATGAGATAAATATGAATCAATGCCTGCAGGATATTTCAACAATACTTGAAATACTTTATGCATGCTGTTTTGACATATTTTTGTGGGGAAAAACTCGAAACGTATAGGCTTCTTTGCAGCACTTTTAAAAATTAAGATTGATTTTTAAAAGTGTTGCTTATTGAGTTTGTAAACGAAAAAAGTCTAAAAACTTATCTCTTTGGGAAGTGATAAAAGCGCCATTTTATTTTATATCTACTTGGTAATATTGGTGATGCATTTTTTTTAGTGGTGATTCGGAATCATATTTTCTTTTAAAAGAAAAGCTAAGCCATATACTAGAGATTCTCTCGAAAAAAAATCAGAGAAATATTCAAATTTGATAACAATCATCGTCCTTTAGATGTTTAGGATCCCAATGACATTTTGCATCCGATTCTATTCGTCTGGTATGGCATTCGTTTATAGCGTCGATTTGATCAATGCGAAGAAAAAATAAAGCTGGGTTAATGAAGAATTTTATATCAAACAATAAATTTGAACTAAATCATAGTTCTATTAAACATCTTTTTTCGCCCAATATTCGGTGCGTATACCGCGTATTTCTTCTAGGCTTGATTTTTTTTCTTTATCAAGAAAATCGGACAGCCCTTTGAGAATGCGTTTGGGAAGGGATATCCCATCGTATATCATTGCCGTATAGAGTTGTACGATATTTGCTCCGGCCATTATTTTTTCGAGAACGTCTTCTGTAGAAGATATTCCTCCGAGGCCAATGATAGCTATATTTGGGCCAACGCGCTGTCTCATCTTTGCAAGGATTGCCGTAGATTTTAGAAAAAGAGGGGAGCCAGAGAGTCCGCCATTTTTTTTGTGCTCTATTTGGTTTTTTAATCCCTCACGAGAGAGAGTTGTATTTGAAATGGTAAGCCCCTCAATCTTATGAGAAAGTATTTCAGAGGCAATATCATCTAGTTCTTGTTCGAGAAGATCAGGGGAAATTTTGAGAAAAATAGGCACAAATTTTCCTGTTTCTATTCTTTCTTCTTCTCGAGCTTGTAGTACGTGAGAAAGAAGTCTTCCAAGGTTTTCTTTCATTTGAAGATTACGTAGACTTGGTGTATTAGGGGATGAAATATTAATGCAGAAATAAGATGCAAGTGTAAAAAAGCGGTGGATTCCTGAGACGTAATCAGACACGAAATCCTTGCTATCTTTATTGGCGCCAATGTTTATACCAATAGGAGCTGTCTTTTTTATTGTGGAAAGACGTGAGAATGCGGCGCAATGACCTGCGTTATTGAAGCCAAGATGGTTTATTATTGCTTGGTCTTCAATTAAGCGAAAAATGCGTGGACGCGGATTACCTTCTTGGGGTTTGGGAGTAAGGGTTCCAATTTCTACAAAACCGAATCCGAGCTTCAATAATTCTACGGGCACTTCGGCGTTTTTATCATATCCTGCGGCCATACCTAGGGGATTAGAAAAATTTATTCCAGCGATTTTTACGTTGAGGCGAGTGTCTTTATGTGCAGGGAAAGCCGAAAATAATCCTGATTGTAAAGCGCGAATGGACAAACGATGAGCTGCTTCGGGATTCAAAAGAGACAAACCCTGATGTGCTATCTTCTTAAAAAGACTTTTCACGATTCAATAATTCCCTATAAAAATGGCACAGCCATCACGATATTAACGGAGTGCCTGAGGAATGGATAGTCCCATAGGCTCATATTCCCGAAAAAAACCTTGATCAAATATACCTCTTTTTTTGATTCTTTACAGGCGAAATTGCAATCAATTCTCGCGATTGAATTAAAAGATTATCCTGCCACGTATCAATACAGAAAAATCGCTTCCATAGATTATATTATCCAACCGCGAATCAATACTTTGTTGTTTTTCGTTCTCAAAATCTGTGTCGTTGGCTTTCTTCTTTTGAAAAATTAATTTGTGCCATAGTTGCCCAAAAGGAGTGATCAGATTGTGCATAAGAGATGTTAGTTTGGCATATGTTCTAGAAGAAATAGCAGCCCCAATTTGTTTTGGATGTCTCTTCACAAACATGAGCATATAATAATTCTTAAATCTGAACATTCCTTTGTAGCTTATCAATTGATCCTTCATAAATTTTCATGTTTGATACGAAATATCATAAAACAATAGGGATTAAATAATTCCAAAGCACCAAGCTAAGATAGCTTTTTGTGCGTGAAGACGGTTCCCAGTCTCATCAAAAACAACAGATTGAGGACCGTCGAGGATTTCATTTGTAACCTCTTCTCCTCGGTGGGCGGGTAGGCAGTGCATAAACAAAGCGTCAGGATGTGCCAAGGACATTAACTTGGAATTGACTTGGAATGGTTGGAATACATCTTTCCCTCTGAATCTAAATTCCTGATTCATAGATGCCCAAGTGTCTGTCAACACACAGTGAGCATCTTTAACTGCTTTTGCGGCGTCGTGAAATAGATTCACTGAAGCTCCTTGACTTCTTGCCCAGTTTAGATACGAGACCTTGGGTTCTGATCCTATTGGGACAGCGATATTTATTCGATAGCCGAAGCGTGCTGCGCCTTCTATAAGAGAGTGTAGGACATTATTTCCATCGCCAGTCCAGGCAAAAAGCTTATTCTGTGTCGAGCCACGATATTCTTCAAACGTCATAACATCGGCTACAATTTGACAAGGATGTGTATCGTCTGTCAAGGCGTTAATGACGGGAACTGTTGCATTTTCTGCCAACTCCAAGAGGCGTGAATGATATGTTGTGCGGATCAAGATGATGTCTACATAACGCGATAAAACTCTTGCCGTATCACCTATAGTTTCAGCGCGTCCAAGTTGCATTTCTGCTCCGGATAAGAACAATGTTTCCCCACCTAGATTTTTCATCGCGATTTCGAAAGAAACCCGAGTGCGGGTAGATGGTTTTTCAAAAATCATTGCCAATACTTTTCCAGATAAAGGTTTTTCCATCAAAGTTTTATCGGAAGATTTTTTTATTTTTTTGGCGGTTTCTACGATGAGAGAAAGATCAGATGTTGACACGTCTGATAAGTCAAGAAAATGCTTGGGATACGTCATGATATAAAGAACCTTTGTTCTAATGGATTATAATGAATAAGCCATTTATTTATATTTTTTTATGAGATGATGATAGTGTAGTTGCAGCTCGTGTTATTCGTTGCAGTCCTTCTTGGATTTCTCCTGCTGTTATTGTAAGAGGTGGAAGAAGGCGTATAATATTATCGCTAGCCGGAGCTGTTAGAAGATATTCATCCCTTAATCTGTTTGCAAGTTCTACGGAAGAAAATGCTGTTTTTAGCCCTATCAGGAATCCTTGTCCTCGAACTTCTGTAAACACGTTTGGAAAGCGGTTTTTGATCAAAAGGAGTCCTTCGAAAAGTATCTCAGAAAGATTGCAGATATTTTCAAGGAAACCGTCAGACTGGACAATATCCAGCACTGTTTTCCCTACTGCCATAGCCAAGGGATTTCCTCCAAAGGTGCATCCATGCGAACCTGCTCCCATACAGGCGGATACCTTTTCCGTTGCCAGACAGGCCCCAATAGGAAATCCCCCGCCTAATCCTTTGGCAATTGCCATAATATCAGGCTGAACATTAGCCCACTCGTGGGCGAATAGTTTGCCAGTGCGTCCAATTCCTGTTTGAACTTCATCAAATATGAGAAGAGCATCGTTCTCATCACATATTTTACGCAGTTCTTGCAAAAATTTTAGTGGCACTTTTCGAATGCCGCCATCGCCTTGGATAGGTTCTATTAAAATCGCAGCAATATCATTTCCAATTTTTTTCTTAAGTGAAGGACTGTCACAAAATTTTACTTGATCGAATCCTTCAGCTTTCGGACCAAATCCTTCCAGATTTTGCGGTTTTCCACCTGCAGCAATTGTTGCTAAAGTGCGTCCATGGAAAGCCCCTTCAAAGGTAATGATGCGAAACTTATGTGGTTTTCCTTTCGTATGGTAATAGCGACGTGCCGTCTTTATGGCGCACTCCACAGCTTCAGCGCCTGAATTGGTAAAAAAAACTTTATCGGCAAAAGTGCTTTTTACTAGATGTTTTGCAAGCAAATCTTGTTCTTGTGATTGGTAAAGATTAGAAACATGCCATAGTTTTTCGGCTTGTGTTTTTAGGGCTTCAACCAGTCTTGGATGTGAATGCCCAAGAGAATTGACTGCAATACCGGATGCAAAATCTAGATAGCGATTGCCATCTTCAGAGAAAAGCCACGCTCCTATACCTCTTTTAAAACTAATATTTGCTCGATTATAAGTATTGAATAGGCAGTCCCCGTCTTCCATTCCGTTTTTCCCGTTTTAAATAGATCAAAGCACGTATGCAAGACTTGCTGTAATATAGGAAGTCTATCGTGGGGGTTATTAGTATTACCCTTCTACCATATATGTCAATAAAACCGACTTTTCTGGAAAATAGATTTTTTTATAGGAAGGATTGATAATTGTGATTGAATCAATTTTGCTAAGAATAATTTTAAATTACAACTTTTTGTTTGTCTGTTGACGCTTACATAAGATCCGATTAAGGTTGAAGGTTAATAAGTAGTTATTAGAGAAGAAGGATTTCTTCTTGGGGTTGTTTGTTGTCTAGGAATCTTTTTGCACGTTGCTGGAAACTTGAGAAATAGGTGGGAATAGATGAGCTGGACGGATGAAAGAATTAATAAGCTTAAAAAATTTTGGTCAGAAGGTCTAAGTGCTAGCCAAATTGCCGCGCAGCTTGGTGGTGTTACTCGCAATGCTGTTATTGGTAAGGTGCATAGATTATCTTTGTCTGGACGTATGAGAGTCGGCGTAGATCAGCAGTCTCCGAGGGGGCATGAAGATTTAAAATCAGGAGAGATTGCAGTCTCCAAAACCAAACAAGTTTCAGCAAGTAATAGTTGTTCTTCTATGTCAAACAAGGTTTTGGCTGCGCGGACAAAAGAAAAATCTAAATCTCTAGAAAAAGGAAGTGCTTCTGTAGCGGGAGTTGTATTGCCTATTTTTCGTCGCCTGGGATTGACGGAGTTGACTGATAACACGTGTAAATGGCCTTTGGAGGATCCTGTTGGGGAAGATTTTTCTTTTTGTGGTAGTGATGTAAATAATGATTCTCCTTATTGTGATTACCATAAACGCCTTGCATACCAGCATCAGCATATACATGAGCGTCGCGGAATGCGGGTAAATTCGAATTAATCGTATTTAAAGGGATGCCATATTTTTCGCTTTCGCTTGGTTCAAAGCTTCATAAACAAGTGCTGAAGGATCAGTTCCAATTTTGTGGCGTCTATAAAGTCAAAAGCTGTACGATGTCACGAGTATTGTACAGCTCATTTTCCGGAGGGATTTCTCTTTGCGTGAGTGCTTGTAGATTAGGTTGTTAGGCGCTTTCTTTTTCTATCAAGTAGGATAACATCTTTTCTCTTTATGCAGAGGAGCAGTGGGTATGATTTCATCAGATAGAATTTGAAAGTAAAATTTCTTGAGAGATTTGTTTTGCTGGATATATTCCCGTGTTATAGAAATCTTCTGTATATTTCACATAGAGGACTTGCCCCATCCTTTATCTTTATTTTTTAGGAGCTATTCTTTTGAAAAATATTGTAATCTTTTCGGAGATTGTGGATATGAAGTTGATGGTGTTTAGGAAAATTGGATTTTCTAGGAATGCTCTTTATATAGGATTACAGGTGAATTATGTTCATACAGACAGAGTCTACTCCTAATCCCGCAACGATGAAGTTTATGCCAGGACAGGTCGTTATTTCTCGCGGGACGGTGCATTTTTCTAAGGTAGAGGAAGCCTCTATATCTCCTTTGGCTTCTCGTATTTTTTCAGTTCCAGGTATTTCATCTGTATATTTAGGATACGATTTTATTACAGTTGCAAAGAATAAATATGATTGGCCTCATCTTAAGCCTGCTATTCTTGGTGTGATTATGGAACATTTTATGTCTGGGGATCCTGTTATTTCTGATGATTCTTTTATGGGAGATGATTCAGATAATGGTGATGGTGACTATGGTTTTGATGAGAGCGATAGAGCAATTGTCCAGACAATCAAAGAGGTTTTGGATAAGCGTGTGCGTCCTGCGGTAGCCAGAGATGGAGGCGATATAATTTTTAAGGGATATCGAGATGGAGTTGTATTCTTGAGCATGAGAGGAGCTTGTTCTGGTTGTCCTTCTTCTGCTGCTACGTTAAAATATGGAGTTCAAAATCTCTTGAATCATTTTGTTCCTGAGGTCAATGAGATTCGTACGGTTTAAAGTAGGTATAATGGTGTGATTGTTCTTGCTCTTGATACGACGAGTGTTGATTGCGCTGTCGCTGTTTATGATAGTGATACCGACTGTATTCTGGGATCTTTCTTAAAAACTTTGGGGCGTGGTCATGCTGAATATTTGATCCAAGCTATAGACTGTGCGCTTAAAGAATCGAAGTTGTGTATTGCTCAAGTTGAGCGTGTCGTCACTGCTTTAGGTCCGGGGTCATTTACAGGAATACGTGTTTCTATTTCTGTTGCACGAGGTCTTTCTTTGGTTTTGGATCGTCCAGCTTTCGGGGTGGGGAATTTGGAAGTTTTGGCTCGTGCGCGCCTTAATATTGGTTCTGATCTTCCTATAATGGTTGTAGCGGATGTTTTGTCCGAGAGGGTTTGTTTGCAGAGTTTTTCTGTAGGTGCTGTTCCTTTATCTGATCCCATCCTGCTTACTTATGATCAGGCTCGTATTTATATGGAAAAGTTTGAGGGAGAGGTCATTGGTTCTGGTATCGCTGCTATAGAGGGAATTAAAGGAGAAGTTGATTGTTTGCCTATTGATGTTTTGGCTCGGTTAGGAGCGTCAACAGCGCAGGCATCTCCCGCTCCGTTGTATTTGCGTAATCCTTATGTTTCTTTGGTATAAGTTTTTATTTTTTCATGAGGTATAAGATGTTTATTTCTGGAAAGATGAATTGAGTTTAATGAGCAGTTGATATCCTATAAGATTATGCATTGAGAGAAAATAGATCCCTCCTCTCAATTGTTTTTGTATATAGGAAAATTGATTTTTCAGGGCTATCGTTTTTGAAGATTATTTTATTGGGAAGTTTTCTTTAGATTTGGATTGTGAAGATGCTGGTTACAGTTTATTTGTAAGTCAGCATGTTATTAGGATACGAGGATTGAGAATATGGTGTTGCAGATTGACAATCAAGTTGTTCCTCGACAGAGATTCTTTATTAAGAGTTATGGTTGTCAAATGAACGTTTATGACTCTTCGCGGATGGAGGATATTTTTTTTTCCAGAGGATATGAACGGTCTGATTCTGTAGATGATGCTGACCTTATTATTCTCAATACTTGTCATATACGGGAAAAAGCGGCTGAAAAAGTTTATTCATCTCTGGGCAGGTTGCGAAAATTAAAAGCTTCTCGAGTAGATGAGGGGAAAGAGACAGTAATCATAGTGGCAGGGTGTGTGGCTCAAGCTGAGGGGGAAGAAATTTTACGCCGTGCTCCTGTGGTTAATATAGTGGTTGGTCCACAGACTTATTATCGTTTACCAGAATTATTGGAATCTGTTCAGCTCGGGAAAAGAGTCGTGGATACAGATTATTCTGTGAATGATAAATTTGAACGACTTTCCGTCGCTGATAGTGGTTATACGCAGAAACGTGGTGTCAGTTCTTTTTTGACCATACAAGAAGGTTGTGACAAATTTTGTACATTTTGTGTAGTTCCGTATACTCGCGGAGCAGAGATTTCGCGATCATTAATGCAAGTTTCTGAAGAGGCACGCAAGTTAGTGGGAGAAGGCGTGCGTGAGATTACTTTGCTGGGGCAGAATGTGAATGCGTGGCGTGGAAAAGATTCCACTGGGAAGAGATGTAAATTAAGTGATTTGCTTTATGCTCTGTCCAATATTCAGGGTCTGATACGATTGAGGTATACGACCAGCCATCCCCGAGATATGGATGATTGTTTAATACAAGCGCATGGTGACCTGGATGTCCTTATGCCATATCTTCATTTGCCAATTCAGTCTGGTTCGGACAGGATATTAAAGTCTATGAATCGGCGACACACAGTACAGGAATATTTGCAAATAATTGAAAAAATCAGATCTACTCGCCCTAAAATAGCCATTTCAAGTGATTTTATTGTGGGCTTTCCTGGGGAAACTGATGCTGACTTTAAAAGTACTATGGATCTTGTCGAGCAAGTGGGTTATTCGCAAGCTTTTTCTTTTAAATATTCCCCTCGTCCTGGAACGCCAGGCGCAGATATGATAGATCAGGTTGATGATGTTATCAAAACAGAAAGGCTGCTGTGTCTTCAGAAAAAACTTCGGGAGCAACAAGTGACCTTCAATAAAGCGTGTGTTGGTCAAATAGTAGAGATTCTAATAGAAAAAAAAGGAAAGCATGCAGGGCAATTTGTGGGGCGTTCCCCGTGGCTCCAATCTGTCGTTGTTGATACAGAATCATATAATATTGGGGAGGTTGTACATGTTCGTATAACAGATATTAAAACCAATACTCTATGTGGAGAATTGGTGGTATAAAATTGGAACTTTTAATATAAGAAATTGATGTAATTTTTGGATATCCTTTCTGCTAAGTGGAATTTTATGATTTTTGTTGGAAAAAACAGTTTGGCAGATATAAAGAAAGTAGTTATATAAGGGTATTTTATAGATAGCCAGATTGATGTTTTTCAAAAGGAGTAGTGTTCAGCTTTGTGGTTTATAATGAAAAATAAGGGGACATTAGGTTTTCTGCAGCGTTCTTTTGGATTGTTCTTAAGGAAGTTGTGTGTGGATTTTTATGTTCTTCAAAGAAAGATTTATGTTTTTTCGTTGTATATTTGATTTAACGCAGGAGATAAGATGACCCTTATTTCCCCGCGGATTGATTGTCAGATAGCTATGGAAAGCGTAGTTTGGAACAATGATATTGATTTGCGTTCGTTATGTGAAAAGATTTTATCAGAGGCGGTTTCTTTGCTGCTCTCTAAGCAAGAAAAATCTTTTTGCGAGGTGATTGAGGTATCGCTCGTATTTACCGATGCTGAGAATATCAAAGCGCTGAATGCTCAATATCGCCAAATAGACCGTTCGACAAATGTATTGTCGTTCCCATCTTTTTTTGCGTTGTCAGGTGAAACTTTAGGTCCAATATTAGGGGATGTTATTTTTGCTTACGAAGTAATAAAGATAGAATCCGAAATACTCGGGGAAAAATTAGAAGATCATTTAAAACATCTCATTATCCATGGTTTTTTACACCTTCTTGGATATGATCATATAGATGATGAAGATGCTTGTATAATGGAGGAATTAGAACGATGTATTTTGGCAAAGCTCGGGATTTATGATCCTTATGCAGTACGAGATTTGTCTTAAGATAATTCTAAACGATGAGTGATTTAAGAATAAATTCAGTTAAAGATCCGAAAGCAAAAATCAAGAGTGTAGATTTCACTGATTCTCCTGTACAGAAGGAGTCTTTTTTCTCTCGTTGGGGATATATGCGATGGTTGCGCAAAATTTGGAAATCAAGTTCAAAGAAAAAATCTGCTGATGAGTTATGGGTAGATCACGCTTTAGACGATGTCTTTTCTTCAGAAGAAAAGGAGATTTTCAGGAATATTTTGCGTTTTCGTGAGATGCGTACAGATGATATCATGATCCCGCGTGCAGATATAGATGCAGTAGAAGACGAGATTACAATCTGTGAAGTGATGATTATGCTGAAACAGTTTGATAGATCGTGGATGCCTGTATATAGGGGAGGATTGGATAATCCAAGGGGCATGATACATGCACGGGATTTGTTGGCATATGTTTCACGTATTACTGCGACGAAAATCTCCGAGGAAGAGGATGTTTTTGTCGATTTTTTGAATACAACGCTTGCTGAATCGCATTTGATAAGAGAGGTTCTTTTCGTTCCCTCTTCCATGTTGGTTTCTGATTTATTGCATCGCATGCAAGAGAGTTTAGTAAAAATGGCTCTCGTCATAGATGAGCATGGAGGTACGGATGGACTTGTTTCTCATGAGGATATAGTAGAAGTTCTTATAAGAGATATTGAATCTAAGCATACTAGTAGAACAGAAATTATTTCTGTTTCTCCGGATAATTCGTTCATAGTAGATGCTCGCACTGATTTGGAAGAATTAGCCAAAGTTATGGGTCCAGATTGCGATATATCTAAGGGAAAACGACAGGATGTGGATAGTCTAGGTGGATTGATTTTTTCAGTTTTGGATCGCATACCGGTATGTGGCGAGATCATTCGAGAGATCCCTGGATTTGAGATTTTGATTTTGGATTCGGATGTTCGTTGTATTCGTCGTGTTCGCATTCGTCGTCTCACGAATTGTCGTGAGTAGTCAAAATTCCAAGGAATAAACCTAACAAGCAGATAGAGGATATAAGATCAATTATCTTAAGACAATAAGAGGGAGAGCCGAAATTGGAGCATTTAGCTGGTAAAGTTATGCTTTTTTCAGGGATAAGGCGATATTTTCTTGCAATCTTAGCTGGTGCTTGTGGAAGTTTTGCTTTACCTCCATGTGATTTTTTCGGGGCTTCTTTTGTCTCCTTTACATTCTTGGTATGGTTGCTTGATGGAGTTTCTTACGGACATCATAGAGCTATAAGCAGATTTGGATCGTCCTTTTCTGTTGGATGGTTGTTCGGTATTGGATATTTTTTTGCTGGAGTATTCTGGCTAAGGGAAGAATTTATAGCACATATAAATCCCTTTTTCCCGGTTTGGGTACTTGTGATTTTTTTTATTAGTATCCCTATTTTTTTAGCTCTATTTTATGGAATTGCTACGTTTTTAGCTTTGTTTTTATGGTCTGAAGGCATCGGTCGTATTTGTATTTTGGCTTGTTCTTTTGGATTATTAGAATGGTTGCGTAGTTGGATTTTAGGGGGGATAACGTGGAATTATATAGGATATGCTGCTATGCCAATACCTATCATGATTCAATCTGTGCACTTGATTGGTTTGTTTGGGATGAACGCTTTGAGCGTATTTTGTTTTTCGTCTCCAGCATTATTTGGCACGCGGCAAGATGTCGGAATAGGCATTGGAATAGCCAGTGCTCTTTTGATTTTACATATCTTGTATGGAATTTGGGCGCTAAGTGATGATTTAAACTTATCACGAAATATCGAGGAAAATTTATCGATTATACGCATAGTACAACCTAGCATCAGCCAAAACAATAAAGAAAATCATGAAAAGATTTTAGAAAAATATTTAACTATGACAGCGTCTTCTATTGTTCCAGGAGACTTGGAGCCTTCTGTGATTGTGTGGTCGGGTATGTCTATCCCCTTTGTCATTGAAGATAATCCACGGATATTAAGTCGTATAGCTGATTATCTTAAGGATAGACAAATGTTGGTCGCTGGGTTTGTCCGAAAAGAAGAAGGAGCGGCGATGGGTACATATCGTTACTACAAGTCAGTTTATGTTATAGATAACAAAGGCAAGATCGTGGCTAAATCGGATAAAAAAGATCTGATACCATTTGCAGAGTATCTTCCGCATAGAAATCTTCTTAAGGGATTAGGATTTAACTTTTCTCGGTTCCCAGAAGACTATTCTGCTGCTCAAAGCGTTTCAATTTTAGCATTATCTGAAAAATTAAGGTTTTATCCAATAATTTCCTCGGAAGGGATATTTTATCAAAATATTAATAAGAATTCGGAATCCGCAAATGCAATTCTGAATATAGTGGATGATTTTTGGTGCGCAAGCAAAGCAGGATCTTATCAGAATTTTAGGTATGCGAAAATTCATGCTGTGGAAACAGGTCTTCCGCTAGTTCGAGTAAAAAACAACGGAATTTCTGCTTTTATTGATGCAAAAGGTCGGGTTATGGCATTTCTAGGTCTTGGCAAAGGAGCTTCCATTGACATGCACTTCCGACCTGCAGTAACATCCCCCACTGCTTCTGAGAAGGGGCGTGTAAGATTTTTTTGGATTATTGAGTTTATTTTGTTAGTTATAGCTTTTATAGCATCCTTGGTTGGAAAACGTAGAATTAGAGAGGGATTGTGAACATGTATATTATATATTTTAGATTGATTTTTTTATAATATATAACTTTTAGATGATATAGTGCTTGTGCTAGTTTTGAAAATTAGTAAGAGTACCTATCTGTTTTATAAAGTGGATTGATATTTATCAGAAAAAATTAAAAGAAAATCTTTTTTAATGCGTAAATTTTATAGTCAAGGCAATAAGTTATGATCAAAAGCAAAAAAAGTCCTAATCCAATCGATATTAATGTTGGTAAGCGCATTCGTCTTCGTAGGACGATGCTTGGTATGAGTCAAGAAAAGCTTGGAGAGGGTTTGGGTATAACTTTTCAACAGGTTCAAAAATATGAAAAAGGAACTAATCGAGTCGGAGCCAGTCGTCTTCAGAGTATATCAGATGTTCTCAATGTTCCGGTATCTTTCTTTTTTGATGCCGCACCTTTGGTTAATCCAGATGCTTTATCGGAAGAAAATTGTATTATAGATTTTCTTTCTTCCTCAGAGGGGTTGCATCTTAATCGTTATTTTGTTCGTATAGGGAATGCTAAGATTCGTCAAAAAGTCATAGAGTTGGTAAAGTCTTTGGTATTTATAGATTCAGTGGAAGTAGTGGAAAGAAGTAAGATGGATTAATTTCTAGATCTGAAATCGGGATAATTCGTACTCATTAACATTCAGCTAAAGAATATTTCTTAGAGTTTAGATATGCGTTTAGACTATCTTTTTACAAGTGAATCCGTTTCGGAAGGTCATCCCGATAAGGTATGTGATCGTATTTCCGATGAGATTGTCGATCTGGTTTACCGTGAGGCGGTGAAAAGCAAGATGGATGTGCGACATGTTCGTGTTGCATGTGAAGTTATGGTTACGACAAACAGGGTTATAGTTGCAGGTGAAGTCCGTCTTCCTACGAGTCTTTTGAGGGAAGATGAATCGGGTGCCTATGTCATAGATAACAAGAAATTAGAAAAAATTATTCGTTCAGCGATACGTTCTATTGGTTATGAGCAGGATAGATTTCACTGGAAAAAGGTGCATATTGAGATATTATTGCACCCTCAGTCTGTAGATATCGCGCGCGGAGTGGATAATGCTATCGACGATAGTAATAATCAAGGTTCTGGCGATCAGGGAATTATGTTTGGATATGCTTGTCGGGATACCGTAGATTTCATGCCAGCTCCTATCTATTATGCTCATCGGATTCTGCGATTTCTCGCGAATGCTCGCAAGAACGATCCTGGTGATGTATCTAAGTTAGGTCCAGATGCGAAGAGCCAGATTACTGTTCGTTATGTTGGAGGAAAGCCATCTGAAATTACGTCGATAGTTTTATCTACACAGCATCTTGATCCCACGTGGAGTAGAAGTAAAGTACGTTCTATAGTAGAGCCTTACATACGTTTGGCACTAGAGGGTATTAAGATATCTTCCGATTGTATCTGGTATATAAACCCTGCAGGAAAATTTTTTGTCGGCGGACCTGATGGGGATACTGGATTGACAGGAAGAAAAATTATGGTTGATACGTACGGTGGATTTGCGCCTCATGGAGGCGGTGCTTTTTCTGGAAAAGATGTTACAAAAGTTGATCGTTCTGCCGCTTATGCAGCGCGTTATTTAGCAAAGAATATTGTTGCGGCAGGTCTAGCGGAGTGTTGCACTATACAGCTTTCGTATGCCATTGGAATATCTAAACCTTTGTCGATTTATGTGAATTTTCATAATTCCGGCAAGGTAGGCGAGGATCGTGTTGAAAAAGCGATTCGCGAGGTAATGGATCTTTCTGTTGCTGGAATTCTCAAACATCTTAATCTAAATTGTCCTATTTATGCAAAAACTTCTGCGTATGGTCACTTTGGACGCAGTTCAAAGCGGGATGGTCCTTTCCCTTGGGAGGCATTGGATCTTGTTGATTCCTTGAAGTCCGCTATAGGTTTTTGAATTGTTTATGCGTGCAAATAATTATTTTAATCCATCTGAGGCTTTTTTTGGGCGTCGTCGTGATAAATCATTGAAAAAAAATCATATTCACTTAGTGGAGAATCGTTTGCCGATTTGGAAAGTGAATCTTGATTCTATTCCTCCAACGCCATTAGAAAGACTTTTTTCAGTTACCGTTCATCAAGTAAGACTAGAAATTGGTTTTGGTAGGGGTGAACATTTGATTCAGCGTGCTGTCGAGATGCCTGATTCTGGTTTTATCGGTATAGAGCCGTTTGTGAGTTCGATGGCAAAATGCATCAAGCATCTAGAGGAATTAGAGCTACAAAACATTCGTCTTTATGATGATAATGCTATTCATTTATTGGATTGGCTTCCAGATGACTGCATTGATGCAATCTATCTGCTATATCCCGATCCTTGGCCCAAGAAGAGGCATTGGAAAAGAAGATTTGTTTCTCAGGAAAATCTTAATCGTTTTTCGAGAGTTTTAAAGAAAGATGGTATGCTTTATTGTTGTTCTGATATTGATAATTACATTAATTGGATGTTGTTTTATTTTCAGAGACATTCTTCTTTTCAATGGGTTGCAGAAGAAAGTTCGGATTGGTTGAATCCCTTTCCAGGCTGGATTCCGACTCACTACGAAAAAAAAGCTCAATCTGAAGGTCGTACTACAGCTTATCTAACCTTTCAACGGATTTAAGAATGAAGTTTTGTGTGAACTGATAGTTTTCAAGAACAAGCAAACTATTTTTAGGGGAAAATGATCTTTGTTAAGAATAAATTCCATTAATCCAAATATTTATTAGAATTTATTCCATAGATTTTCCGTTAAAGATTTAATATTTTTTGCGATGTCTATCAGCAAATATAGCTATATTTCTAATATTCAATTGTCTAGCTTGAGAATTTTAAAATTAATATGTTCTTCGGGATAATTTTCATTAATTTTTTATCATGTGAGCCTTTTCTGATTTCAGCATATAAAATATAAATCGAAAATTATCTCAATAAATTTGAAACACATTCGTTTACATACATAAAATTTTACAAAATAGTTTTTATTTTAGGCAAGAAACCGTTTTATAATTTGAGCGATTATAGAATATTTATTTTTCTATTTTATTTTTGTATAAAATACATAGGAGAAACATAGATTTTAAAAAATATTTTATGTAAGCAAAAATAAGACTCTCTTGAGTGGTCATAAAATTTTTCAAATATATGGATTTTTGGATGAACGAAAATTTATTCGAATCGGAATCCCTGGTAAAGAAAAATCAATACGCAATCTATTCATTAGATATCTCGTATAAGAGTCAGGCATGTCTTTGGTAGAAGCGCAAAATATAACAAAAGAAGGAGGAGAAGACCTAACTTGTGTAATATATTTCAATCGACGATATCGTCCAGAGATCTTAGGTGCCGGATTTTTTAGTTGAATCTTTTCCAGCCAAGAATTGAGCTTTCCTGTTGAGATGCGTGTTTTCCATAGATTGTTTGTTTCTAATACAGATAGCATCAAGTCATCCAAGCCTTCTCCTGTGCTGCCTGAAATTGCTACCGTTCTAATATTACCAACCTGAGGTAAGTTTCTTATCGCTTTTTCACGTAGATCTTGCAAGAGTTCTGATCGGTTTTTAATCTCATCCCATTTATTAAACGCAAGAACGGCTGCGCGTCCTGTCCCTAAGACAGAATCAACTATATGTAAATCTTGTTTTTCGAAGGGAACTGTTGCATCTAAGACGATAATTGCAGTTTCACAAAGACGTACGGATTGCAAGCTACTCCTTACCGAAAGCTTTTCTGTTTCTTCAGTAATGCGAGCTCGTTTTCGCATTCCAGCTGTATCGAACATTTCTATAGGATGATTTTTCCAGTTCCATTTTACGGAAATTGAATCACGAGTAATACCGGTTTCAGGTCCTTCTAAAAGACGATTATAGCCAAGAAAACGATTTATAAGAGTGGATTTTCCAACATTTGGCCTTCCAACTATTGCAATGCGTAAAGATCTTTTGGGAAGATCAGAGGATACTATAGGACTTGTATTTGGATTTTTGTCATCGTCTGTTAGTTTTTCAATCTTTTCAGGACAATCTATTTTTTTAACCTGGCTAGTAAGATTTTTATTTTTAAGGAATTTTAAAATAATGTCGTGAAGCTCGGATATGCCTCTACCATGCTCGGCGGAAATTTCCACAATTTCTTTAAAGCCAAAGGAAAAGATCTCATAAAAATTACTTTGTGCGATTCGCGTTTCCATTTTGTTGGCGACGAGAACAATGGGGATGTTCTGTTTTCGAAGAAATCTGGCTATTAAGTCATCATAAGGAGTAATCCCCGCTTTAGAATCAATCACAAAGAAAGCTAAGTCGGCTTCACGAAGAGCCATTTCTGTTTGATTGTTAATCTGCTCTACGATAGAGCCATGCTTTCTGTTTTCGATACCGGCTGTATCAATGATGTTGAAATCTGAATCGCCAATTGTTACAGTTCCATATCGGCGATCACGTGTCGTACCGGCCCTATTGTTAACAATAGCAACCTTTTTTTTAATAAGGCGATTGAAAAGGGTTGATTTTCCTGTATTGGGAGATCCGACAATAGCAATTGTATAGCCCATGGATTCTATGAAATCCTATTTCCTTTATGGGAATAAATGGCAATATTTTTAAGAAGAATATGAACTCGGTCCGCTATTCCGGAAGGTATATTCGGATCTTTGCTAAGCTTTTCAAATATAACTTTTGCTTGTTCAACATTTCCAGATCTCAATGCGACAAGACCAAGTGCTTCATCCGCAGAATAATGCATTGGATTCTTGGGATTACTTAATTCTTGTAAGCGCTTCGAAAGATCATCATATAATGCGCTATCGACAAGCATCCATGCAGAATGGATGTCTGCTATATGACGGATGATAGGATGGACAGATTCATCATGTGCAATTTCCGAAAACTTTTTCACAGCTTCTTGAGTTTCGCCTTTTTGTACAAGTATTGAGGCAATATACATGCGAGATATTGGGGAATAAGGATTGTTTTCTCCCTGAGACAATATTTTTTTGAAAGCGATAGAAGCAGAATCTAATTTTTTTTCATGGAATAAATTCATTGCCTGTGCGAAGGTATCTTCCGCTATATCATTTGTTTTGTTATGTGTGTGCGTATAGTAAAACCACATTGCTACTGATAAGACAGTGATGAGCAATACGAGGGCTATTAATTTTCTACGACACGTTCCTAAAGTACATATCTTCTTAGCAAGATACCCACCACAACAACCTTTACTGGATGTCATCATAATCTCCTTGTTTCATATCGTACCCACCAATACCTATAACCTGTTCAGAGAAATTTTTGAAGCAGGAATAAAGTTATCGAAGGATGTTTCTGAAAAATTTAAACTGAAATAGTAATTGAAAATCCCTAAGAAGCCATAGAAACATATAAATACATGCCTTTCCAAACCTTAAGTAAAAGACAATCTTTGTTAATTGTAGAGTATTTAAGATGTTTTAGTCAATTGCTTGTCGTTTCCAAATATCCGGAATTTAAGACAATCAATGGTTTTATGTCAAAATATCTTGGCAAAATCAAAGTTAGAGATAATATAACCTAAGTCTTTTAATTGTCCTGATGCTTCGAGGTGTAAAATGCACTTAAATTTTTAAGATTAAAAATTTAGTTCATAATTTGATTGTTTTCAAATCGTGTGACCATTCTCTTTTTTATTATCAAGTACCAACAACGCAATACCTATCGAAGAATCTGTTTTTGTGGACTGGACAGAGCCTAAAGAACATCTGATCTTTCACCGCCTAAAAACTATCTCGAAAAAAATCCTATCCTGCAAATAAGAAGATGTGTTTTATAAAAATTTTACAGCAACGATTCCGCACCATTTATCTCTTGCAATTTAAAAACATATTTACATAAACAGAAAAAGGCATATCGTCTATGCTAAAAATATCTTTATATCTTCTCTAGATTTGATCGATTTATTTTGGTTAATACATTAAAGTAACTCAGGAAAAAATTTATAATGCTATCAATTTAAGATTAGTTATAGTAGTGGGATATATGTTTTGATGTAGGAGGATTAAACCCATGGCGACAGCTCCGTGGACGACAGAAAAGCCTACCGCAGTATTGGTTCTGGCTGATGGTGGTGTCATTGAAGGAAAAGGCTGTGGTGCAACCGGTTCTGTTCAAGGTGAGATTTGTTTTAATACGTCTTTGACGGGGTATCAGGAAATTTTGACTGATTCGTCTTATTCAGGACAGATAGTTAACTTTACTTTTCCGCATATAGGTAATGTGGGTGTGAATAGTGAAGATTTTGAATCTTTATCTACAGAAAATTTTAGTGGAGCCGTTGGTCTCGTTATTAAAGCTGATATTACAGTGCCATCAAACTATCGTGCAAATATGCATTTTGATGCTTGGTTGAAGTCTTGTGGAATTATTGGTTTATCAGGTGTAGATACACGGGCTCTTGCTATGTGGATACGTGAAAATGGTGTGTCGAATGTTGTTATTGCGCATCACCCGTTGGGTATATTTGATCTTGAAAATCTCAAGGAACGTGCGAGAAGCTGGTCTGGTCTGGAAGGTGCTGAGTTAGCAAAACGTGTTACAATAGGCAATGATAGGGATTGGTTGGAGAAACCTTGGGCATGGGGAGAAGAAAAAACCTCTATAGAGAAAAGTAATGCTCAATATCATGTTGTTTGTGTTGATTATGGTGTTAAGAGCAATATCCTGAGAAATTTGGTCGGTTTAGGTTGCAGGGTGACGATAGTAAAGGCGGGGATTTCTTATGAGGAGATTTTATCCTTTTCTCCAGATGGGGTAGTTCTTTCCAATGGACCGGGAGATCCAGCTGCTACAGCTAGGTATGCTATTCCCGTTATTTGCAAGCTTATCGATTCGGGCGTTCCCATTTTTGGTATTTGTTTAGGGCATCAGTTGCTTGGATTGGCACTTGGAGCTCAATCCAAGAAAATGCATCAAGGGCATCATGGTTCCAATCATCCTGTCAAGAATATTTCCACAGGAAAAGTAGAGATAGTATCTATGAATCATGGTTTTGCTATAGATGCAGAGACTTTGCCAGTAGGAGTAAAGGAAACACATATTTCTTTGTTTGATAAGAGTAATTGTGGTTTACGTATTATCGATAAGCCAATTTTTTCGGTACAATACCATCCTGAGTCCTCGCCAGGTCCGCAAGATAGTCATTATCTTTTTTCTTGTTTTATGGATTTTATGCGTAAGAGAAAATTAAGAGTTTTTAGCAATTAACAAATGATAAAAAATTGTTCAATCAACTTTGCTGAAAATTCAAATCAACAGAGAAAGAGTCCGATCATTCTTCTTTAGAAGAATTGAGGGCATTGCTTTCAATCTAGGTGCTGCCTTCGATTAGAGGGTTCAACATGCTGACAGATCTAGCTTTTATAGAGAGTTTTGCAATTATTACTCGTTCTCTAGTCATCTTGGATAATATAAGAAATAGATGATAGATGGTTTTGATGTATTTATAGGGCTTTTAAAGGTGGAATTATCGTTGTTAGAGGATAAGATTTCCTATTCTATAGGAATAAGAGAGAGATAGAAATAAAAAACGAAAATACTTCCCTTATTGTTGCTACCAATGTCTTCCTATGCCATCAAAATATTTTGAACTCATTGAATAGATAGAGGTGTCTTGATCTTTGTGCATATGAAAGGAATTTTTTCCGGGCGTCAAAGCAAAAAAAAATCCACACAAAATATTTCTTGAATTTCATAAAGATCGCAAGTAAACATCGCGATCATAAGTTTTGAAGAACAAGTTTTATATGTATCACCGTGAGAGGGGTATTGTACACTTTCGCAACTATTTAGATGGGTAGTATGATTCTATAAAACGGCATCTTAATATGATCATGGGGGATTTGTGAGCGGAGGGCAATTCTTGTCGTACAAATCCTCCATCCTTTCGTATTCAATAGGATACATTAAACTAGTGATTATACGGCGCATTTTCGAAAAGAAAAATCGTAGATCCTGCGATATCTATTGCCAGATTATTTATGAGATAAGGATAAAATATTATAATAAGTATCAGTAGATTGAAGTTGATGTCGCATGTAATAATAATATGAGATAATCTAAGATTGAAATCCATAAAATAAATGCTGAAAGAAACTCAATTGCAATATTACTTGGTGAAATTAATTTGGGAAAAATCGTAAGTTATCTCTTTCGTTTGCGAAAGATAGGGTCATTGATAGTGAGTCTATATCTTGTCCTGATGAAAGTTATATGTTGTTTTCAGTACAGTGATATTATCACTGGTTGTATTGAGAATAGACAGGAAATTGATTTGTTTTGAATTTTCGTTTTATGGACAGGCGATGGTCTTCCCTTATAGAGGGAGGAACGCTATTTCTGCGCGGGAGAAAACTACCTTTGTTTCTATGGTAAGAATAGTTTTTGTATTGTGCACGGGGAATCCAAAGGTTCGGCATTTTGGATTGCCTTTATAACCATGATGATCGTGATTTTGGGTCGGTGTTATGAGTGATTGTTTAGCAGGGCATGGATATCACTCCACAAGAAGCCATATGGTCGCTTTATTCGGGATGTGACGAAATGCCTTTAATCATCCATGAATGTTTTTGCCCTTATTGGCTTAACCGTGAAACTCGATTTCTTCAATTTTATTATTTAAGCATCTCAATGCCAGCTTTCCTGACACTAGTTTCAGAGCTTTCTTTCCGAAAATTTCGTATCTCCAACTGGACAATGCCATAGTGTCGGCTTTTTCTTTATATAAAGCGATTTTTTCAAGGCAATCGCTAT
>NZ_JACETX010000095.1 GCF_014048425.1 Candidatus Liberibacter sp.
TCAATAATTTCTCCATCATAGATCCAATCAAAACTAATTCCGTATTCATTACGAAGGAATAAGGCGTAGTTGATGCTGGTAGAGCATATACCCCTTTCAAAATGACATATGGCACTTTTAAGCGTATCAGACTCTACAGCAATATCTTTTATAGCCTTACCCTTTAATTGTCGTATTTCCCTTATACGGGCTCCTACTTCTTTCCAGTGACGTATTGTTTCTGGTGTTACGACCATTTCAGACTCATT
>NZ_JACETX010000080.1 GCF_014048425.1 Candidatus Liberibacter sp.
GACTTGATCTCGGAAACAGTGCAACTGGATCAGGGAGAGATTAGCGTTAGCTATATATCGCTAGATATAAGGGGGTTTTTCTCATGACAGAATATATAGCTAAGTACTTGATATACAGGCATATTTTCCATTATAGGGAAAAAATTAAAATAATGACAAAAATAATGACAGAATAATGACAAAAATAATGACATAATGTGACGGCATATCCACAACTTACGAAATATTTTATATCAAATCACAAAATTAAAATAATGACAGAATAATGACAAAAATAATGACAGAATAATGACAAAAATAATGACAAATATACCGCCAAACACTATATTTTTAGACATGCCCTTAAATGACCCATAAATATACTCTCTGCACTGTTGGATTATGACCTATTATGGGTGATAAAATATACTTTATACAGTATATAATATATATACTATAAACTATACAATTTGACCACTTGCACCGTCATAATATGACCCATGAAGAGCAACCTTGGAAAGATTCCTATGAAGATTATTTTGAGCCGGGGTTGCGGTAAAACGCAAATAAACATAAGATATCGTCAAATGCATAAACAACATAAACAGCTAGTAGGAGTATCAAGAAATGATGGAACTATCACATGATTCTCGTGCAATTGCCAATTACATAATAGAAAAAGCCCCTGAATATAAAATAGAAAATTTATCCCCTATGAAACTAATAAAGTTAGTTTATTTGGCACATGGATGGTCTTTAGCGTTTAGTGGGATTTCAATGGTGAAACAACTACCAGAAGCATGGACTCACGGACCTGTCTACCCAGAAATATACTGTGAAGTTTCTAAATATACTTTTCGACCTGTTAAAGATTACATTAGAGACGAGCTAACAAACCAACCTTACAGAGCGACGCTTGCTGACCTTCAGAGAGATATTATACATCGTGTGCTGTCAACATACGGTCAAAAAACCGCATATGAGTTATCTGATCTGACACATTTATCTGGCACTCCATGGGAATACACAATAGATAATATCGGAAATATGTGCCAAATACCTCTAGATGTTTTAAAGAATTATTACGTAAAAGCTCTCCAAAAACACAAGCAAGCTAAATCAGTCATGAAAAAAAAAGGCTCTAGTGACAGTGATAACCCCAGTCAATCATTGGAAAGCATAGGTACGGATTTAGAAACCTCCGATACGCAGACCTCTACTTCTGGCGTTTCAGATATTGGTAAAACTATACATGAACACAGTGAGCAAATATCTTTTCTGCTCGCCTCGCTCCCTGCTAAAGAGGAATTAGTTAAAAAGGTTGAGGTATACGTTAAGAGCATTACCGACGATTTAGAATATATTAAAAATATGAGACGGGTATTTATCGGTATTTCCATTTCATACCTAATATTTATAAATTATATAATGATCGGTGTACTAAATGTAGCGGGATTCCAACAAAATGCTTTTATTTTAGCTGGAGCAATAATTTTTGCATCTATAGCATTAACAGGTAAAATATCAGAGGGATTGTTCCGAACCTATAGTGAACGACATAAGGATGATCTTGTACCGCCGTTTGTTCAATCTTTCCTTAAGCTATTCGGCAAATGACTATCAGCACACGCCGTAAACCCTATGCTGAAGAACGGTCATGAACACAGCGATATATTAAATCTAGTGCCGTTTCTGATGATTTAGATGATGTTTGGGATTATTTGCTTTTAGCGGATTTGGCTTTTTGAGCTCTTATGACACTCTTAGGCACAATGATCTTATCGCCAAAATAGATCCAATCAAGATGTTTCTTGGTTACTTTCTTTATTTTAAGAGACGTTTCTATACGAGGCGTACTAAGCCTAATTTCAATGTCTCCAACGCCAACATTCGTTATGCTTATTAAATTGCCAAACTCTACTTGAGTCATGCCTTTAGCTTTTCGAACTTCTTTAATACGAATTCCTATCTCTTTAGGATTTAGTGGTTTCTTTTGGATAATATCTTCGTAACGCCTATCGATCATTTCCCCGTCATAGATCCAATCAAAGCTAGCTCCGTACTCATTTCGTAAATATAAGGCGTAGTTAATACTGGTAGAGCATATGCCTTTTTCGAATTTACAAACAGCGTTTTCCAATAGATTAGCCCCTATAGCCATTTCTTTTAAGGTCTTATTATTAGCCTTACGGATATCTCTTATACGTGTGCCTACTGCTTCCCAATATTGGCGTATTTCTGGCGTTATAATCAAATTGTACTCATTCAATATCTCTAATGAATA
>NZ_JACETX010000081.1 GCF_014048425.1 Candidatus Liberibacter sp.
TTCATCAGAGATTGTCCAAAAGAAAAGATAGAGATTAAGCGAAGTATTGTAGGAATTTCTTTAGGTGATATGTGTACCGACACAACGCCAAAGCCTAAAAACATTATATCTCAAGGACTTTTAGTCCAAGGCGGGTTAATGCTTTTAGCTGGTGAATCCAAGGTTGGGAAAAGTCATGTTTTGCTTTCTATGCTTGTTAACTTATCTGCAGGACTGCCGTTTTTAGGATTAGAACCTCCTCATCCATTGAAAATATTTTATCTACAGTCCGAGAATGACTTTTTCGAAATGAGAGATAGAGGGCAACAACTAAGTAGTTCTCTCAATCCAGAACAGCTGAAATTGAGTTATGAAAATTTATTTTTGACTTCAAATTATGAAGATTCGTTCACGGAAAGCGTTGTTGATATGGCTTCTCAAGAAATCAACAAACATCAACATGGGAAGACCGATTTAATTGTTGTTGATCCTTTATATGACTCTTTTGATGCAGGCGATAACAAAGGAGGAGAAAATGACAATCAGGCAATGCTTTTCTTCTTAAAAAAACGTCTAAAAGTTTTAAGACAAAAAGTTAACACTAACGCAGGAATGATACTCGTTCATCATACACGAAAGGTGAAAAGCGAAGAACTAGAAGAAATACGCTTTGATGCTATTTCAGGAGCAAGCGGGTTAAGACGTCATTACAACTCAGCCATGCTCTATTACACAAACCCGCAAAAGACGTGAAAGAATTAAAAGTATTCTTTAAAACTAGAAGTGGTACAGGAATTGACACGAAAAACATCTACTACGACGAAGACGCTTTAACATGGAAAGAACATCCGCAATAGTCAATCACAACTACGGAGCTAAATTAGATGCTGAGCGTGATCGCAGGCGGGATACAATCTTAGGCATTATCAGATCGGAAGCCTTAAAAGGTGAATTACATCCCGCACGTAAATTCATGAAGAAATTTGAAGGTAAGGCGGGTCTTAGCAGTGAATCTTCGATACGGAGAAGAATAGATGTTCTCATAGAACAAGGACAAATCCAAATATTAAAAAATGCCAAAAATTACGGAGTGTCTATGAATAAACGTGGGCGATATTGCCCGTACAAGACCCTAAGACATGGGTGGAACAGGAGTAATCATGAGCAACAAAGGACGCATTGATCTAAGATCCGTGGCAAGAATCTCAAAAGAAAACAAAATCCGTATCGAGATAGAAAGAGAAGGCACGATTTACAGGTTTGAGCCTTTTAAAACCAGAAGTGAAAAGCCCAAAGTTGACGATGACGGGCTTAATCCTTTTGGGTGTTAAATGAACAAGAACGCCAAACTACCTCATGTGGTGAGGGAACGCACCCGACATGGCAAGGTCATATACTATTTTAGGAAAGGCAAAGGAGCTAGAATACGTCTGCCTATTCCTAAAGACCCGCAGTTCATGGCTTGTTATATTTCCGCTTTGTCAGGTGAGGTTCTAGAACAACATTACGTTAAGCCAGTGACCCAAGAGCCACAGACTATGCGGTGGTTGATAGAGCAATACCGATACAGTGGTCATTGGGCGAGTTTAGCACTAAAAACCAGAAAAAGAATTGATCGAGACTTGGATAAGATCATTCAAAAATCAGGAGACTTTGATTACAAGAAGGTCACTGCGAGACATATTCGTTTAGGGATTGAACACAGAAAGTCTACTCCTGCCAGTGCTGTTTTGTTTCTTTCTGCTATTCGTGGTTTATTCAATTGGGCTGTTAAGCAAGAATATCTTAAAGAAAATCCCTGCACTAGAATAGAAAAGCCATCTTACAAAACCGATGGCTATGCACCATGGACGAAAGAAGACATGCGGTTGTTTAGGGAGTACTGGGCAGAAGGAACATTACCCCGATTAGATTTTGAATTCTTTTTGTATACTGGTCTTCGATGCTCGGATGCTTGTAGAGCGGGTCATCAACATTTTAAAGGCAATGTTTTTTCCATCAAAACTCAAAAGGTAGGAACGACAATTACCGTTGAGCTTCCTGATTACTTCATGAAACTTCTTAAAATAACACCTACAGGCAAAGACAAATTTTTCCCATACACAGCCCAGAATTTAAGCCAGTGGTTTATAGATAAATCTAAACAGGCAGGAATATATAAATCTGCTCATGGCGTTAGAAAATTATCTGCTATTCTTTCCGTTGAAGCAGGATCAACCACACATGATTTAATGGCTATATACGGATGGAAAAGCATATCACA
>NZ_JACETX010000019.1:0-13508 GCF_014048425.1 Candidatus Liberibacter sp.
AAACGACTCGGGGTGATTCTTCTCGTATGGTTTCTTCTGATCCCTCTGATTTGATGAAAGAAGATCAAAAAACCGTCGAGCAGCCGACGGAGAAACATCAACTTTCTTCTGAATCTCCAATAGTGGATAAAGCTGTTGATGAAGATTCGCTCATAGATAATTCCTGTTCTCAACGTACTTATGATTCTCAAGCCAAAAAGTCTATTGACGAAAATCAGATTTCTCATAAAGATCATGAAAAAACAGATGATTTTTCGATTCTTTCTCCTGATGTAGGTAGTCGAGTTGCTTCTTCGTTTGATCAGTTAGTGGTTGCTTTGCGAGAAGCGGATTGTCGTTCTCTTGATCAGATTTCTACTGATATTTTGCGTCCGATGTTGCGTGAATGGTTGGATGATAACTTGCCGGTGATGGTGGAAAGGCTTGTGAAAGAAGAAATAGAGAAAATTGCACGAGGCACTCCTCGTCGTTAATTTTTTTAGGAATGAGCTTGATTTCTATAGAGATTTCTTTTTAATTTTGAGGGGCGATTTTGTGTATTTGCGTGTGTCTTTTGGTTTTAATTGATGCTTGATAAAACGTATAATTTCTCGTCTGTTGAGAAGGACAGTGCCTGTAAGTGGGATTCCGTTTCTGCTTTTCGTGCGGGGGCTAATTCCAAAGCGAGTTCAAAGAGTTTTTGTATTGTTATTCCTCCACCTAATGTAACGGGTTCGTTACATATGGGGCATGCTTTTAACAGTGTATTGCAAGATATCATGGTTCGTTTTGAGCGCATGAGGGGTAAGAATGTTCTTTGGCAGCCAGGGACTGATCATGCTGGTATTGCTACGCAAATGGTTGTAGAGCGTCAATTATACGCCGAAACTTCTCTTACAAGAAAAGAGATTGGGAGAGAAGTTTTTGTTAAAAAGGTTTGGGATTGGAAAGAGAAATCAGGCGGGGCTATTCTCAGTCAATTAAAAAGGCTTGGGGCTTCGTGTGATTGGTCTCGTGAGAGATTCACGATGGATCAAGGGATGTCAGAGGCAGTTTTAGAGGCCTTTGTAACTCTTTACAAACAAGGTTTGATTTACAGGGATACGAGAATTGTTAACTGGGATCCTTGTCTGGGAACTTCTATTTCTGATCTTGAAGTTACTCAAACCGAAGTTGATTGTAGTTTATGGTATATACGTTATACACTCGAAGATGGAGTATCTTATCGTTATCCCATTGAATTTGATAACGATGGAAAGCCAATAAGATGGGAAATACGCAATTATATTGTCATTGCTACGACTCGTCCGGAGACGATGTTTGGTGATACTGGAATTGCTGTTCATCCTGATGATCCCCGTTATAAGGATATTATTGGAAAATATATTGTATTGCCAATAGTTGGTCGCCGTATTCCTATCATATCTGATCCTTATCCTGATCCTGACTTTGGAGCTGGTGCGGTAAAAGTGACGCCTTCTCATGATTTTAATGACTTTGAAATTGCAAAGCGTTCAGGATTAGATTTTATTAATATTCTTACGCCTCAGGCGACTCTTTGTCTTTTAGAGAATGAGAGTTTTTTGCGGGGATTTGTTCTCTCTGATGAGAAAAAGAAAATCTTTGGAGAATTTGAATCTTTAGACTGTCTTTCTGCTCGTTCTCAAGTTGTTTCTCTTCTTAAAGAAAAAAATCTTCTTGATAGAATTGAGCCGTATAAGCATGTAGTACCCTATTGTGAGCGTAGTGGAGTTCCTGTTGAGCCACGTATAACAGAGCAGTGGTATCTCAATGCTAAGGTTCTTGCAGAACCTGCTATTCGTTCAGTTAGAAATTCCTCGACTTCTTTTATTCCTCAGTCTTGGGAGAAGAATTATTACGATTGGTTAAATGATATTCAGCCTTGGTGTATTTCACGACAGCTTTGGTGGGGGCATCAGATCCCCGTTTGGTATGGTCCTGATGGTAAAGTTTTTGTTGAAAAGACAGAAGTTTCTGCTCTAAATGCTGCTGTTGAGTATTATCTTGCACAAGGTGGGGATACTGCTCTTTATGTTCAGCGTCTTATTGAAGAAGGGAATAAATCTGACCTTTTGGTACGCGATGAGGATGTGCTGGATACGTGGTTTTCTTCAGCTCTATGGCCGTTTGCATCGCTTGGTTGGCCGGAAAAAACAGTTGAACTAGATGCGTACTATCCAACAAATATTTTGGTGACCGGATTCGATATTTTGTTTTTCTGGGTTGCACGCATGATGATGATGGGCTTGCATTTTATCAAGGACGTTGAGGGTAGGGGAATTGAGCCTTTTAATGTTGTTTATATCCATGCGTTAGTGCGGGATAAAGATGGACAGAAAATGTCCAAATCCAAAGGAAATGTCGTAGATCCAATTGGTTTGGTAGATCAATACGGTGCGGATGCTTTGCGCTTTTATTTTGCTATTATGGCAGTTCAAGGACGTGATATTAAATTGGATTCAGCACGAGTTATTGGTTATCGTAATTTTATAACAAAATTTTGGAATGCTATTCGATTTTCGCAACTTAATGGAGCAAAACATAGCGTGAATTTTTCTCCGCAAGATGTGAAATTTGTCATTAACAAATGGGTTATTTCGCGGCTTTCTACTGCTATAAAAGAAGTGACAACGGGTATAGAAACCCGACGGTTTAATGATGTATCCGCGATTTTATACCGTTTTATTTGGCATGAGTTGTGTGATTGGTATGTAGAATTCATCAAATCTATTTTAAATGATGGAGACGATGATTTGCGTATAGAAACTTTATCTTGTTTTTCATATGTTTCTCACAATGTTTGTAAATTATTGCACCCGATTGCACCTTTCGTTACGGAAGAGCTTTATTCTCATATCTCCGTTGAGGGTCTAGTTGAGGAAGAAAGTTTATTATGTCATGCACAATGGCCTTCACTGACCTTTGAAGATCCTTCGTCTGTACAAGAAGTTGACATGATTATTCATTTGATTTCTGAAGTACGTTCCGTGCGAAAAGAGATGAATGTTCCTTTAAAAGCCATTGTTCCATTAGTTGTTGTTGATGAAAGTCACTTGGTTCGAGAACAGTTATTGCGTCATAAGTCCATTTTTTATCGTTTGACTTCTGTGGATATCGTTTTTTCGGGACATTCTCCTGAACGTTCTATTCAAATTATTCTCGATGAAACGATCTTTTTCTTACAAATTGGTGATTTAATTGACTTTTCCGTAGAAAAAGCTCGCCTTAAAAAATCTCTTGAGAAGATTATAGCTGAATCTTCGCTTATACGGGCTAGATTAGATAATAAACAATTTATGGAAAAAGCTCCCCCTGAAATTGTGCAACGAGAAAAAGAAAAGATCTCTCAGATTGAGAGCCAAAAATTATCCTTGGAAGTTGCACTTGCAAGAGTGAAAAACTTTTAAATAGCATCATGTGCCACAGTACAGAGAATAGCTTCAATTCTTTTATGTATCTTTCTAGAAAAAGAGAGTATTTATGGATAATGAATTTGGATTATTAGATTGCTAATAAACCTAGAGACTTTCGTGAGGATAGTAGTGTACGATTACATTCGATTTTTGAAAAGTTTTCTTTCTGCACAAATTTCTCTGAAGCATCTGTAAGGAAGTGCAAGTTAAGGTTTTTTTTATATAAGATTCTAAGAATTGTAGTCCTGATAAGAATTTTGAAATGCGTAATTAGGCTACCATTGTCAACGGTCTTTTGAATATTATGATGATAAGAAAGAAGAGGATATCAATAATTTATTCTTCTTCCATTTAAAGCTATTCGTCTTTTTTTTGCGCAATACGATAATCTCCCCTGAGAGCTTTAACATCGAAACCGCTATTCCATTTTTATGGAAAGTTTTGGTTTTCAAAGACGTATGTCTGCCATTTTTATTTATGGTCTCTATATTAATAAAATGCTGAAGCATGATAAAAACGATCCGAATAAAGAGGAAAATAATTCATGGGAATGGAGGAAAACTATATAACTTAATAGAATCCTAAAACGTTGATTAGAATTTCCTTGATTGCCAAAGGATATATGTCTTGCTTATTTTCACAATACAATATTGGAAAGTGGAAGAGCTGATGATGACCTATTGTCGCGGCTTTGCCTCTTCACTCAAGAAGTTATAGAGCTTATTTTAGGCTTCTGGTACACGAATGGAATCGTTGACAAGAGGGGGTTAAATTGCTGTTAAAAGTTTATAGCCAATGAAATCCTTTAGCCATTAAACCAACAAGACCTATAATTCCTGCAATCGTGAGACTACAAGATAACAAAAAGTTATAATATTCTATCGCTTCTCTTGTGTGGATTAGTCGCACCTTTTAAAAGGTAAGGATAGATATTTAAAAATATTAATCAAAATCAGTGGCTTATATTTAAAATGGTGACCCCTGCAGGATTCGAACCTGCGACATCCTGCTTAGAAGGCAGGTGCTCTATCCGCTGAGCTAAGGGGCCCAAAAAGGTTAGGCGTCGTACGCCTTTAAATATTAAAATTAATGTGTCCAAGGTTCAATGCGGTTGTAAGCAAAATTATCCTGATAAGAAACTCTTTTTTGCATCATTTCTTGTGACGGCATGACGTAGTATTGAATATTATGATTGATAGCATATTCTTCCGCTTTTTCTCTAGAGTCAAAAAAAAGCCTGACCTGCTGGAGGGTGTCTTTGGAAGAAGTATAATTGAAGAAGGGCTCAATATAAGAGGGATATTCTTTTTCGAACTCTAATATCCACATCCCTACGTGAGCCTTTTTCCCCGATTGAGTAGACGCTTTTTGTTTACGATAAATCCTCGCTAACATCCTTACTCCAATATAGGTATATAAATAGAAAAAATCTCAAAACCCCTAAATAAAATGGTCGGAGTGGAGAGATTCGAACTCCCGACCCTCTGGTCCCAAACCAGATGCGCTACCAGGCTGCGCTACACTCCGACAATTCTCTTACGAGAGAATGTTATTCTTATATATTTATATAGTGATTAATCAAGTTATAAAATACAAGCTATAAATGACAAATTCTCCATATAGACTATTGAAAGTCTTATTTTCTGGATATTGGGCTAATCGATAATTTGACTAAGAAAGCATTTTGTCCGCTCATGTTGAGGATTGTTAAAAAATTCTTCAGGAGAGTTTTCTTCAACAATTTGACCGTGATCCATGAATACAACGCGATCAGCGACTTGGCGAGCAAAACCCATCTCGTGAGTAACACAAATCATAGTCATTCCTTCGTTGGCAAGATCAATCATTGTATCTAAGACTTCTTTTACCATTTCAGGATCCAAGGCAGAGGTTGGCTCATCAAGTAACATGATCTTTGGTTTCATGCACAAAGAACGTGCGATAGCTGCACGCTGCTTTTCTCCACCAGATAGGGACTGAGAAGATCTAAGGGCCTTATCGCCAATTTTTACCTTATTAAGATAATGCATAGCAATTTCTTCTGCTTCTTTCTTAGGTGTTTTTCGTACCCAAATAGGAGCAAGGGTGCAATTTTCAAGAATGGTAAGATTTGGAAAAAGATTAAATTGCTGAAAAACCATTCCAACATCGCGACGAATTTCATCAATGTGTTTCACATTACTATCAAGACAAACGCCGTCAATAATAATATCACCTTCTTGATGTTTTTCAATTCGGTTAATACAACGTATCAAAGTTGATTTCCCCGATCCAGAAGGTCCAGCTACGACAACACGTTCATTACGTTTGACTATAAGGTTAACATCACGTAGCGCATGAAAATTTCCATACCACTTGTTTAAAGACTTTATTTCAACAGCGATGTTATTCTTTTCTAATTTTTCTGAAGTCATTGGAGTTTCTTTCATCCACATAAAAATCCTTATTTCTTACTTTTTGTATTAAGATATTTTTCTATAAATACCGAGTACAGAGACATACTAAAGCAAAAAATCCAAAACACAAACCCAACAAAAATAAGACCTGTAGTAGGTACAACTGATGATATCCAAGCTGAATCACTGAAATTCGTTCTTACAATTCCTAGAAGATCAAACATGTTGATGATGGAGACAAGAGAACTGTCTTTAAATAATCCGATAAAAGTGTTCACAATTCCAGGTATGACAAGCTTAATGGCTTGTGGAAGAACAATAAAGCGCATTGTTTGAAAATAGCTCAAGCCCAGTGAATCAGCTGCTTCAAATTGTCCTTTAGGGATGGTTTGAAGTCCGCCACGGACGACTTCTGCGATATAAGCAGAAGCAAAAGCAGATACTCCTAGGAGAGCACGCAAAAGCTTATTCACAGTCCATCCATCTGGCAAAAAGAGAGGTAGCATGACGCTAGCCATAAAAAGGACCGTAACCAAAGGAACTCCTCGGAATGTCTCAATAAATGCGATACAAGCTCCTCGCAAAACAGGCATATTAGATCTCCGTCCTAATGCCAAAAAAATACCCATTGGCATTGAAATAGTAATCCCAAAAAAGGAGATAACCAAAGTAACCAACAATCCTCCCCATAGCGATGTATCAACAACATTGAGTCCTAATCCACCACATAAGAGAAAAAATGCAACAACTGGAAAAACTCCAAACAACAGAATACCATTGAAGAATTTGCGAGGAAAAGAGGGAATGAGCATCGGAACAAGCAAAATAGATGCTAATAGAAAAACGAGTTTTGGTCTCCAGCGTTCTTCTAGAGGATAGCGTCCAAAGATAAATTGTTCATAACGATCATGTACAAAAGCCCAGCAAGCGCCGCTCCAGCCATTCGGCTGGATGCCCCCTTGAGAGACTGTTGTACATACACTTTTGTTGGTTCCTGTCCATACAGCATCTATAAAGAGCCAACGAATCATACTAGGCACCGAAAATGCTAGCATGGCTATTATCAAGATAGTTAAGATGGAATCTTTGGGGGTATTAAAAAAACTAGCATGAATCCACGCAAATATCCCGCGCTCAGTACTGGGAGGCAAACGAGGTGACGCTAATTTATGACATACAAAGAGTGAATTTTTACCAGAATTAATCATCTATCTCTCCACTAAAGAAACTTTGGCATTAAACCAATTCATAAACAGGGAAACTATTATTGATAGACTGAAATAAACAGACATCCAGATGACAACAATTTCGACTGCTTGGCCTGTTTGATTGAGAATAGTACCACCGACCGAGACAAGATCTGAAAAACCCACTGCAACAGCCAAGGAAGAGTTTTTTAAAAGATTCAAATACTGGCTGGTAAGAGGAGGAATGATAGCGCGCATCGCTTGTGGTATAATTACTAAGAGGGCAGCTTGTCCAGAGCTTAAACCGAGCGCTGTTGCTGCTTCAACTTGACCGCGTGGAACAGCACTAATTCCTGACCTTACAATTTCCGCTATAAAAGAAGCCGTATAAAATGATAAAGCCATATAGAGGGAAATAAATTCAGGACTAATAGTTGCTCCTCCCTCAAAATTAAATCGACCAAGTTTTGGAGTATCAAAATACAATTGTAATCTTCCTGCATAGAATACTACTATGGGCAAACCCAATATTAGTAATGTATAAATACGAAAATTGGGTAGGTAATGTCCTGTTTTTTCATGGAACTTACGTACTGATTTAGAAACGAAAACGCTTAAAACTATGCCTAATAAGAGAGCAAGCAAAAGGATTATGGCGTGCGTATCAATAATTAGTTTGGGGAAAGAGAGTCCACGATTGTTAAGAAAAATTCCAAACGGCAAAGTAATAGACGAGTGAGGACCGGGAAGGGTAGAAAGTACGGCTTTATACCAGAAAAATATAACTACCAGGGGAGGAATATTGCGAAATATTTCCACGAAAATTCTACAGATCCATGAGACAAGTTTATTGGAAGACAAACGTCCTGTTCCAACTAAAATTCCTATTAATGTAGAAGGTATTATACCTAAAATAGCTACAGTGAGTGTATTACAAAGACCAACTATAAGGGCCATAAAATAGGAAGAATTGTTCGTGTAAGGCACAATTCCTTGATCTATTTGAAATCCAGCACGTCCGTTGAGAAATCCGAAACCAAAAGACGCATTTGCCTTCGCCATATTTTCAGAAATATTATTCATGACCAAGATGGCTATTACAATAATTATGAGCAAGGTTATCGCTTGAAAAAATATGCTACGAGCATTTAAATCATATAAAAACTCAACCTTATCGAGATAACGAATTGCTTTCTTTCGAATTTTCCCAATCACACTTCACTCTCCCTAACGTAAAAGATAGACCTTTTAAAAATAGAACTCTCCAAAAACTTCGATAAACCTCTTTTTTCAAATTATTAAATGTATATCCTAAAATTGACGTTTAGCGAATAGGTGGAGCTATCATAAGACCACCATGCGTCCATAAAGCATTGTGTCCACGAGGAATCTTTAAAGCGGATTTTTCACCAAGATTACGATCGAATATTTCGCCGTAATTCCCCATATGTTTTATGATCCTATAAGTCCAATCATTTGATAGTTTCAGACCAGCGCCGAGATTACTGTTCTTCTCACTTCCGAGAAAACGTTTTATATCTGGATTATTGGAATTACGCATCGTATCAACGTTTTCCTTGGTAATGCCAAATTCTTCAGCGTTCACTAAAGCATAATGAACCCACGTAACAATATTCAGCCAATTGATATCTCCTTGGCCAACGGCTGGACCAAGAGGTTCTTTAGAAATTATCTCTGGCAAAATCACATGTTCATTTGGATCGGCAGTGGTGATCCTAAATGCATATAGAGCAGATTTATCTGCCGTATAAGCATCGCAACGGTTATTATTATAGGCAGCACCAACTTCCTCAACACGCTCAAAAACTATTGGATGATATTTCATACCATGCGTACTGAAATAATCTGAGAGACTTAACTCTGTGGTTGTCCCTGCCTGAACACATATAGAAGCATTAGAGAGCTCAAGAACCGAAGACACAGGATCTTTATCCCTTTTGCGAATCATAAATCCTTGTCCATCAAAGTATGTAATGGGACGAAAAGTAATGCCGAGAACAGTATCACGAAGAAGTGTCCATGATGTATTACGGCTGAGCACATCAATTTGCCCCGATTGCAAGGTCGTAAAACGCTCTTTGGCATTCAAGGGTGTGTATTGAACCTTAGAAGGATCATCAAAAATAGCTGCAGATATAGCTTTGCATAAATCAATATCGAATCCATTCCAGTCGCCATTTATATCTGTTTCTGAAAAACCGACAACACCGACGTTAATGCCACACTTTAAAAAACCTCTTTCTTTTACACTGTCTAATACGCTAGCAGAAGAAGGAAAACTTGCGAACAACAGATTAACGAAGAAGATAACACCGAGAAGATATTTTTTATACACGGAGATATATCCTTTCTTGGCAATTTGCAAGGTACCTGATACCGAATCCCTAGGATAATTTCTAGGGGAGCCCTATCCCTCAATACAATCATGACCCGGCTATTTAATTAAAAACAGATTTTGATACATCTAAAAAAAGAGATTGCAGTCAAGATTCTCTTGATAGAGATTAAGCGATCGGCTTATAATTTCAAGATGTTTTAATAAAAAACATCTAATATCCAGAAATAAAAACAGAATCCATCATCAATAATATAGCATATTTATACTGTATTTTTAAGGGTTTGCGCAGTTATATTCTCCAAAAGAAGAATACAGAAAATTATAATTTAGTTCAGTTTTTTTGCAGAATAGAACAGAAAATTCGGCATTATATGTCACAATCAAGGTATTCTTTCTTGTTATTATTTGGGTAATGCTTATATTATTCCTTCCGAAAAATTTCCATAAAATCGTATTTGATAATGGATTTATAGTCTAAAGCAAAGGATTCTTTGTGTCCTGCGATTTGATGATTTATATTCCGAAAAAGAGACGAATATATTATGTTATGAATAAAATATAATTTCTTAGAAAGTAAAGTAGAAAGAGGAGATTTCTTTTTATGTTTGTGCTTGGCTATTGAGGAGAGAGGTCTGCCTCTACGCAGGTGATGTACAGCATGGTCTGGACATATAAGACGTGTTGAGAGTTTTTGAATCTGAAAATTTTATGGTAGAGGTAAGAATGATTGCCTTCGTGGATTAGATCATTCTTAAGTCTCGTTGCTCATGCTTTTCTTGGAAATATTTTAAAGAGAATATTGAATAAAATTCATCTTATAGTAGTTTCATATATGAGGAAGTAGATCTTTTTATCTCTAAAAAAAGATTTAGATACTGATATACGGAAGTCAACGCCAATAATTTCCGACCGGACTGCAAACCATTTATATTAACATGATCCGGACTCGAAATAGCGCTTATTATAGAAGCCATATTGTTTTTTCATAAAATCTGAAAATTGCTTTGTCGTACTATAGCTTTCGATTGGACTCGCATGGATAGGTTTGACAGCTAAGAAGACAGCACAAGGCAACGTTCAGCAGAATTAAGATGCAGGAGAGTAATATCTGATCATGTTCAACGAGACGCGCACAAGGCACGATAATTTCCGAAAAATGAATTGTTTCTTCAATGTTTATGTCGAGATATTTTTGTCAGTAATTTTGTCGAGCGTAGTCGGAAGATTATTGAAAATCTCTGTAAGGAAAAGCTCAAATGTTTGTGAAGATCTGGGTATTAGATAGTTGCGATCTGCTGGATTTGAACTTCTCGCCGAAGATTGATCAGGTGAACAGTTCGGATTTTATCAAGCAAACGGCAAAATCAAAGGGCGTGTTGATAGTGTTATTATATCTTCTCCCTCTGAACTCAATTTATCTTTCCCGATGTTGTGGGAATGCAAATCGATGAAAAGTAGCTCTTGGTTGCAAACATCCGAAAAAGGACTTGCCCAAAAAAAAGCCCATATACGCCTCTCAGATAGCTTTATATCAGCCTATACTTGCCGGAAGAATCAGTCCATTAACATTGGGCGGCAAGGTGATTTCTTGGTTGTTGTGATTGGTTAAAAGAAAGAATTGCGCTATGGCTATGATTGTTTTGGTGCAGGAAGAGAGGTTTTCACTGGGACAGTATCTGGAAGATATACTTTTGTCGAAAAACTTAAGGAGGATCAAAAATCCTTTGATCATGGTTAGACAAAAATCTCTAAAGTGTTCTGCAGGAAATACAGTTTTAGCAAATTCGGTTAAATTATCTTTAGAGGAGGAGAGTCTCTGATGCATAGAATGGCTTTGCTATTTTTTTTGCGGCTGCCTCATGAATTGGAACTCTTGACGTACTTTGGCTTTATCAACACCATGAGAAAAATCTTTTTTACAGGATGGTTTTTGTTGTCTGAATTGAGAGATTTTTTGACGTTTTTTTTCTGAGGAGGAAGTGATACTGTCTTTTTGCATGCTATACGATTCTTCCTCGAAAAATATGATAAAGGTAAAGGAAATCGAAGTTATTCTGATGGCATGTGAGCTGGATAGTACATAATTTTCAATGTTACATATGGCTTGATAAGGGGGGTATGATTGTTGATAGATCGGAGTCATGATCAACAGATCAATGACGTTGGATGCTAGACAATTAATTGATTCTTGGAATCTGAATTATAAAATATTCCTTGGAGGGATAATTTATTTCTTGCAGGGAACTTCGTATTTGTAAATCCAATTTAAACTTTCGGTGAGTAGTCTGCGAGGACTGATTCGAAGAGCTATATCCCTGCACAAACCAGATAATCCGCGTAGATGGTAAAATGAAGCATTAAATTTTGTGCGGGAATATACTCTATCAATACGCATAAAACGGTTTGATTGATAGGTAGTAATAGCCTCCGCAACTTTCTTTTTACTCAGGAGGCATGACAACATATAAGCATCTTCAATAGCCATATTTGCGCCTTGAGCAGCAAAGGGCATCATAGAATGGGCTGCGTCACCAATCAAAACAGTATCTCGGGCATTGTGCCAATATTCACATTTATGTTCGATTAAGGGATAAAAATATGCGTTTTGTGCTGTTGCAATGAATGCTCTAATCTCCTCATGCCAGTCAATAAAGCGCTTTAAAAACAATTCCTTTATACATGGATTGAGGATGTTATTCGTGCAGTTTTGAAAAAGCGATATTTCCCCATGATTCTTGCTACTAATAGCGACAACGTTGATACTCTCATTCTCCAGAGGATAGGCAACCAGATGGGAATCGGGACCAAAGAATAGATTTATTGAATGGCGATCAATGCATTTGGGGATGTCCTTTTTAGGAACAATAAAGCGTAAAGCAATATTTCCTGAAAATAGAGAAGGTCGGTTTTCTATGCGTTGACGTATATTTGAATGAACGCCATCGGCTCCGACAAGGAGATCAAAGTCTCGTTCGGCTATAGGTGCAATTTCCGCAAGGGAATGATTGGTTATATACGTTGAAAAATGTAATTTTGTTAAAGGTTGTGATTTTAAGAGAGAAATAAGAATTTTTTGTAAAGTTTCCCTGCGCACAACTCCATAAGGAGATCCCCAATGATTGCGTGCATAATCTCTGCATGGAATATTACTCAATTGTTTGAGTGTAGAACCTGATAGAAAACGAAATTCCTTCGGCTCAAACCATACGTTTTCCAGTTGATCAAGTACACCAATTTTGTCGAGAAGACGTGAGGCATTTGGTGAAATTTGCAAACCAAAACCTTTTTCAGAAAATTGATTATTTTTGTCAAAAACATCAGCCTTAATGCCACGACGAGATAAGAATAAGGCAAGAGTGAGACCAGCTATTCCTCCACCAACTATTGCTACGGACGGGAGAGGAGTCGATTTTTTTTTTTCTGATATGCACATCGTATCAGTTCCTAAGGAGATAAAAAACATCCTTCGGGGACAGTTTGCTCTAAATTAAGAGACGCATTAAAACGATAAAGTGTTGAACAATAAGGACAAACTTTCTCGTTCTCTTTGCCTAGATTGATAAAAATATGGGGATGATCTAGGGGGGGAGATGATCCTATGCACATGAATTTCTTAACGCCGATTTCAATGGTATGATGCCCTATATCATTTTGGAAATGAGGGACGTTACGATCTTCCATGAGCTTTTTCTTTCCATCAAATTCTGGCAAGTCATCTGTACGATAGTAGACCATATTGTTCACATTGACAACTTTAGATATGGTACTTTGGCAATTCAGGATACATAACATTTTATTGAGAGGTTATTACAATGAATAAAGATATTTTTTTTATGTTTCATTCGTGGCGAGACTGTCAATTGGCATTTTTGGATAAAGGAAATAGTTCTGCTCCAGTTATTTTATTACTACATGGTTTTGCTTCTTCATTAAGGGCTAATTGGTTGTTTCCCAATTGGATAAAATTTTTGTGTGATGCAGGTTTTCGGGTGGTTGCACTAGATCATCTCGGACATGGGGAAAGTGACAAGCCGAGAGATCCTGCTTTCTATAATCTGGTTCTTATGGCAGCTGATGCGGTATCTCTTTTGGACTTTCTGGGAATTAGTAAAGCACATGTCATAGGATATTCTATGGGAGCGCGCATAGCGAC
>NZ_JACETX010000019.1:13602-23807 GCF_014048425.1 Candidatus Liberibacter sp.
GGTGGGGAAGCGGTTTGTATGATAAAGGTGTTATTAACTGGGATCCCGTTTTAGATTCTTTTTCTCTTTCGTCCATCAACGATGTGCAGCATCCTTTGGGAAAAAAATTCAGAAGATTTGCTGAAAGTAGCCCTAAACACGATCTGCAAGCACTTGCTTCTTGTCTTTCTATGACAAGAAAGATGTTTGATCAAGATGATTTGAGACGTATCAATGTTCCGACATTGGTTGCTGTTGGATCTGCAGATGATATCGCCGGTCCTCCACAAGAATTACTATCGCTTATACCAAATAGTCAATTTTTGGATATCTGTGACAAAGATCATATGTCTGCAGTTGGTGATAGGCAATTTAAACAAGGTTTTATAGATTTTTATTCAAAAATTAATGATTGATAAATTGAGTTTTCATGGTGATATTATGATGAGAGGACATATTCATTGTTTTGAAAAAAAAAGAATTATTTTTGGTGATTAAAGCTTGATTTTCTACTTAAAGTAGATGGCAGATTTATTGCATTTACGATACCTCTAGGGTATGAAAATGGATTATCCTTGAGAAATCAGAAAGAACATTTTTGACGTATGTTTTGCAAAATGGAAACGTGATATTTTCTTGAAAAGTTGTCAATTTCAATTGTTTTGAAGTGACTTTTTCTCTTTGGTCGTATTCGTTTGATTAATTTTGCAAATGGGGAATTTGTTGGTGGAAGTGGAGGTTTTGTATGCAGGATGATGAAATCAGGAAGTTAGATGCGTATTTCAAGCGTATGTTTGGTTCCAGAGTTTCTATTAAGCCACGCGTGAATAAGTTTGATTCGGCAGAAGTTTTTATTAATTCGGAATTTATCGGTATAATTTACCGAGACAATGAGGATGGTGATCTATCGTATCATTTTTCCATGGCTATTCTCAATGGAGATCTTTAGATTTTCCGATGCGGCATGTAAAATAATTAAAAACGCGGTGTTTTTTCTAGTGTAAAATTGCTGGATTTATTCACTTTTATGTGCTTTTTGCTCTACTTTAGGTTGGTTTTTTGTTTTTTAGTAGAAAAGACATTGAAGCACGGGTCAAGGTAGTCAAAACCTTTTCTGATTTTTGGGGTAAAACGGAAGATTTTTCTTAAATGTTTATGGGTTATTATATTTTTTTGAACATAGTTCCATATGTTCTTTGAAGAATAAGGAATAGGATAAGTGGTATTAGTATTGCCCGTCTATATGGAGCAAAGTTGCGAGAACGGGAAAGAGAAAATTGGTGATCAAACTTTTGCCACAACTAAGGTGCGTCCTAAGATTCAAGCACCAAGGTTATATCGAGTTTTGCTTGTTAATGATGATTATACTCCTATGGAATTCGTTGTGCACGTTTTGGAGATTTTTTTTTATAAGGATTATGAAAGTGCTAAGCTCATTATGTTAAAAGTTCATCAGCAGGGAATCGCTGAATGTGGCGTTTATACTTGTGAAATTGCGGAAATGAAGGTGAATCAAGTGATGAACTTTTCTCGTCAGCATCAGCATCCTCTGCAGTGTATCATGGAAAAAAAATAAAGGTTTAATATTGTCTGTTTTTTCAGAAAATCTTGAAAAAGTCTTGCACCAAGCATTGGTTTTAGCAAATGAGCGACGTCATGAATACGCAACCTTGGAACATCTTCTATTAGCTCTTATTGATGATCCAGATGCTGCAGCGGTGATGATTGCTTGTAATGTTGATCTTAAACGCTTGAAAAATGTTCTTCTGGATTATGTAGATAATAACCTTTCAGATTTATTGAAGACAAATTCTCATGGCGAATGTAAGCCTACTTCTGGTTTCCAAAGAGTTGTTCAGGAAGCTGTTCGTCATGTTAGATCAGCAGGTAAAAGTGAGGTAACAGGAGCTCATATTCTCGTTGCAATTTTTTCGGAATGTGACAGTCACGCTAGTTATTTTTTGCAAGAACAGGAAATGACGCGATACGATGCGGTTAACTTCATTTCACATAATATTGGCAAAACAGGCGACTTTACTAATTTTCAAGCCTCTCTGAACATGGAAGAAGTGAACGCAGAGGGGAAAAATTTTGTAAACAGCGATGAAGCTCAAAAAATGCCAAACTCTCTGCATGCTTTGAGTGCTTACTGTGTAGATCTTACGGAAAAAGCTAGGAAAGGAAAAGTAGATATTCTTGTTGGTCGGCGTGAAGAGATTAACCGTACCATTCAAATACTTTGTCGGCGTTCGAAAAACAATCCACTTTATATTGGTGATCCTGGGGTTGGTAAAACTGCCATAGCTGAGGGATTTGCAAAGCAAATCGTGGATGGGATGGTTCCAGAATCTTTGCTGAATGCCAAAATTTTTTCGCTGGATATAGGAAATCTTATCGCTGGTACGCGTTATCGCGGAGATTTTGAAGAGCGCATAAAAAGAGTTATAAAAGAAATAGAATCTTGCCCTAACGCGATTCTTTATATTGATGAAATACATATGTTGGTTGGAGCTGGTGCTGCTGCAGGGAGTTCTATAGATGCCTCTAATCTTCTAAAACCGGTTCTATCCTCTGGATCTATGCGTTGTATTGGATCGACGACTTATAGCGAATATAGGCGATTTTTTGAAAAGGATAAGGCATTGGTTCGTCGTTTTCAAAAAATTGACATTGATGAACCGTCAGTTGAGGATGCAATCGAAATCATTAAAGGAATAAAGCCTTATTTTGAGGAATATCATCAACTTCGATATTCAAAAGAAGCAATTAAGGCGGCGGTAGAATTATCAAGTCGTTATATTACTTCGCGCAAACTTCCTGATAAGGCTATTGATGTGATTGATGAAGCTGGTGCGGCACAGGTATTGCAACCTATATCGAAGCGGCAAAAATTTCTTACTGAGAAGGATATTGAGAAGACTATTTCATCTATGGCTCGTGTTCAATCAAAGGCTATTTCCAAAGATGAAGATGTCATTTTGGCCAATTTGGAAAAAGATTTAGGACTAGTTGTTTATGGACAGAAAGAGGCAATTAAAGCAATTTCAACTTCCATAAAATTATCGCGAGCAGGGCTTTCAGAGCCACATAGGCCGATTGGTTGCTATATATTTTCTGGTCCGACTGGGATTGGTAAAACGGAAATAAGCAAACAATTGGCTTCTTGCTTGGGAATAAAGCTTTTGCGATTTGATATGTCAGAGTATATGGAGCGTCATGCTGTTTCGCGTTTACTTGGAGCCCCGCCTGGATATGTTGGTTTTGATCAAGGAGGAATCCTTACAGATGCTGTTGATCAAGATCCGTATAGCGTTGTTTTGCTAGATGAGATTGAGAAGGCGCATCCTGATATAGTCAATATTTTATTGCAGGTTATGGATTACGGCATATTGACCGATCAAAGCGGCAAAAAGATTAATTTTCGGAATGTGATTTTGATTATGACGACTAATGCTGGTGCGTTAGAAATGTCTAAGGCAAAAATTGGATTTAGTTCATTGCAGCGGAGTGGTGAGGATAAAGTAGCATTGAAGAACTTTTTTTCTCCTGAATTTTTGAATCGTCTTGATGCGATCATTCCTTTTGTGCCGTTGTCGCCAGAAGTTATTCGTCAGGTGATTCGAAAGTGTATAATACAGCTTGAGGTACAGCTTCGGGATAAGGGAATTTCTTTTCAGATTTCGGAAGAAGTTATTAGTTGGCTTGCAAAGAATGGTTATGATGAAAAGATGGGCGCACGGCCATTGGAACGTGTTATAAAAGAACATATTAAAAAACCGCTAGCTGAAGAAATTCTTTTTGGGAAACTTAAAAGACGGGGTGGTCTTGTAAAGATTTCGTTAGATCTAGATAAAAACCCTTTATCTCCCATTTGCTTTGGGATGGAATACTCTGTCGATGGCTCTGATACATCAGAGAAAGATATAGAAGATGTAGAAGGGGTAGAAAATGAAACGGATTCTTTGACGGCTACGATATAGTTTTATCATGCGTATTTATTTTATATTGGTTGATATAGGATTTTTATAGGATTGAGAACAACTTTGATATCTAAAATATACAGGATTCTTATTGATGAGATTGTATAATGCTTTTGTATAGAGAATGCAGAGATTCGTTCATTCATTGAAAAAAGTGGGGGCTAATGCTCCTAAAAATCGCTCAGAGGAGGCATTATTCCCCATAGATTCTATTTCATGGGATCTATAAATCCTCTGTTTCACCCAAAAATTTTTTCATCCCAGCTATAATACATAATATTTAAATGCTTTATATCATTGAAAAATAACTTTATTTTTCAATATTACCATACTTAGAGATGTTTGCTGTATACTCTTCTAATGCCTTAGAAATTAGGGGCGAAGGTATAAATATAGGCGTAATATATAAGATTTGGAGTGCAATGAACTCGAAAAGCATAAAGAAGCATATCGGAATAGTTTGGTTAGTCACGTCTATAAGAATTTTCCATTCTCTTTTTGTTCATTGAAAGGCTGAAGAATTGATATAAAATGCTGATTTTTCCCGAGATGATATGTATCTATCTGCGGGGTGATTTAGTGAAATATTCGTTGATATTGCATGAGATATTATCGCTTTCAGTGGAGATTTCTTCGCAACTAGATGCGATAGTAGTTTGTTTGTAGTTACATCGATTGCAGGCAAATATACAGTGTTGTAAACGATAGATTTTTTTCGTAAAATTAGGTTTCGTTCGTATTCAAAATCCTTCTTCTTATTCAAGGCGTCTGCATAAAATAGATTATGTATATTACCAATAAATTATAAAAACAATTGATTATAGGGATTGTTATAGTGATATTTAGATGTTTTTTTCTAACACGTTAGTCGTGTTTGATATAAGGTTTTACTTGTTTATATCTTTGGCATAAATTTCTTTTCTATTTCATTTGACTGCTCATACTAGCAATAATCTCAGGATAATTTTTTCTTACATAGAATTATTATTATCGCTCTTGATTGTCTTTAAGTCATAATCTGTTCGAGATCAGGAAAGGGCTCTTAATGACATTTTTCTTAAAACAAATTCCCAAAAGACTCTGTATTTATATGTTTTTCTGCCATAAAAAGAAGAAAAACGTCACGCTTCCATAAAAACGCGGAAATTTCTACACATCTTGCAAAGCAGATGAGCATAGTCCCTGTCTTTTGGATTAGGATATATAATAGGATAGAATTTTTTGGTTATATTGGTATATCCCTCCTTCCGAGTTAAGTTGCTCTTTATCGTTCTTCTTTCATATGAACATGCCAAAATCATTCGCCTATTGGGATCCACGAAGACACACAAAAACAAAACAAAGTTCAAGTGGTCTTCATCTATGTTATTTGATGATCTTCATGCATAAAAAAAAGAACAGGCATTGCCGACGGCATATGCTGTTCTTGGAGATGTATCTTAAAAAACAATATGATTTAGGTTGAGTAATACATTTCAAATTCAATGGGATGAGGGCTTTTTTCCAAACGAATGACTTCCTCCATCTTCATTTTGATAAATGCATTGATTTGATCATCGTCAAAAACACCTTGTACCTTTAAGAATTCTCTGTCGACATCAAGGTTTTCTAACGCTTCACGCAAGGAACCGCAGATTCGTGGCATTGTCTTTTCCTCTTCCGGAGAAATATCGTAAAGATTTCTATCCATAGGTTTTCCAGGATGAATCTTATTGGTGATACCATCTAGTCCTGCCATAAGAATTGCTGCAGAGGCGAGGTAAAGATTAGCAGCTGGATCAGCAAATCTAATTTCAATACGCTTGCTATTTGGTTCTTGCCCAAATGGAATACGACAAGCTGCCGAACGATTATGAGCTGAATAAACAAGTTGGACGGGCGCTTCAAAGCCGGAAACCAAGCGCTTATAAGAATTTGTTGAAGCATTTGTCAAGGCGTTAAGAGCCTTAGCGTGTTTAAGAATCCCCCCTATGTAATAGAGACCAGTTTGAGACAGTCCCCCATACTCATTTCCGGCGAAAACCGGATTGCTATCCTTCCAAATCGACATATTAAGATGCATTCCTGAACCATTGGTAGAACTTATAGGTTTCGGCATGAAGGTGGCCGTTTTGCAATAGGAATCAGCGATCTGATGGACTGCATATTTGTATTTTTGAAAATTATCGGAGGAACACAATAGCGTATCAAATTGTAACCCGAGTTCATGTTGTGCAGCCGCGACTTCATGGTGATGTTTCTCTACGCGAATACCCATCTTTTTTAAAGAATTTAACATTTCGGATCGCATGTCATGCAAACTATCTTGTGGAGGAAGAGGTACATATCCACCCTTTATATCTGGACGATGTCCCGTGCTTCTTCCGCTATTCTTTCCGTTTTGTGGTAATTCCGAAGATTCCAATACGAATCCCGATTCGGTGGGTAATGTTGTGAAGTAAGCACTGTCAAATATAAAAAATTCAATTTCTGGACCAAGGAACAAGGTATCGCCTATCCCTGTTTTTTGCAGATATTCTACTGCCTTTTTAGCAGTATGACGAGGATCACGATTGTAAGGTTTAAGAGAGATGGGATCATATACATCGCAAATGAGAGCCATTGTTGATTGTGTATAAAAGGGATCCATGTGAATCGTGCTCATATCAGGTATCAGGAGCATATCAGACTGATTAATGGATTTCCACCCTCTGATAGAAGAGCCGTCAAATGTGATACCATTGCGAAGCAAATCTTCGTCAATAAAAGATCCGTCTATAGATATATGATGGAATTTCCCGTTAGGATCAGTAAAGCGAAAGTCCACAAATTTTATATCTTCTTTTTTTATGCTCTGCATGACATCTCTAACCATCTTGTGTTTCCCTTTTGATAATTTGAACAATAACGCAACGAATTTCTATAGATCATTTTTCAAGGATATTCGGACACCTCTTTGTTTCCATCTAAGATTTTATAACAAAAGATACTCATCAATCTGTATTACATCATACTCTTTGATACGCTTGGAACAATCTTCTTGACGACAAGAGTTCCTATCATAGAAGAATCTTTCTTATGCTATTACTAATAGTTTTATTTCATATGGAATACAATGTTTTGATATCCCATTTCTCGGAAAGTATTAACATATTATTTTTTGACAGTCAGGGATCAAAAATATTTTTTCCTCGGGATTGTGAGTTGTTTTTCCCCCTATTTTTTTCGAGAGAAAATTCGGAATATTAGAATTGATTTAAATTGAGATGAACGAGTGCTTATGTTAAAATATGGATATTTATAACCACACTAATCAGCAATAGGATGCCATATTTCTCTTCCTAATTTTAGGATATATCATTCTGAAATTTGAAGGTCTTAGATTAAAATTTTTCCGATGTTCTTCTGAAATTTAGACTATTGGTTATGGGTATGACAGTTCAGATGTTCGTGATGTTTTTTAGTGTATAAGAAGAATATTTTCTTATTCAAGACGCTTTAGAATGCCTCACGCGAGTGTTTGAATTCTCTTCTATTTTAAGATTTTCTTGTACAAATCGCATATTCCGCTATTGGAGATTTTGTTTTTAATCTTGGGATTCATTGTTATAGATATAGTATAATTTTACGTATATTTGAAAAGGATTGGGAAAACATACTTCTTCTTCAGTCAATATTACAAGATATTGAGTGAAATCTATTCTCAGCACAAGAATGAAGATAATAATAAATTTGATCAGTAACAATTGGGTTTTAAAGAGAGCAAGAGGAAACGAAGGACAGCAATTCACACTCAAGCAAGAGAACATATTTTCGATAGATAAAGTATTTGGCTGGTTTCAGAAAAAATTCAGTGACAAGTAATCGTGTCTGGTGGTTTTTACAGGAAAGAGAGGATTGTTTAAGTTAAGGGACTTGTCATCCAAAGCAAGGTGTGGGTGGAAGGTCGTGGTTGAAAGTAAAAAACATCCTTCTGCATTAACATCTAAAATAGAGAGAGATTGGTTCTATGACAGGCATAGTGAAATAAACGATTTATATATTCGGAATTCAAGGTGCTTAAGAAATTGATTTAACGTTATAAATATTGTTTTATTTTAGATAAAGCTTTGGCTAGTCGTCTTCTTTCGAGAATCTTTTGTTTTCCATAAGGGCTTTTAGAAATCTTCCGGTATGTGAATTGGGCTCTTTTATAATATCTTCCGGGGAGCCGCATGCGATGATTCTGCCACCTTCATCTCCTCCTTCAGGTCCAAAATCTAAAATCCAATCAGCGGTTTTGATAACTTCCAAATTATGCTCAATAACGACTACTGAATTGCCTTTTTCAACGAGTCTATGCAAAATTTCCAGTAACTTGGCTATATCGTGGTAGTGCAAGCCAGTCGTTGGTTCATCTAAAATATAAAGTGTATTTCCGGTAGCTTGTTTTGAAAGTTCTTTGGCGAGTTTAGTCCGTTGTGATTCGCCTCCCGACAAGGTATTTGCTGCTTGCCCAACCTTAATATACCCAAGGCCGACATCTTTTAAAACTTTCAGTTTATTGTATATTGCAGGGATGGACGAAAAAAAATCAATACTTTCGTTGACAGTCATAGAGAGAATGTCAGCTATAGATTTTCCTTTGAAATGTATGTCCAGGGTTTCGGGATTATAGCGTGTTCCGCGACATGTATCACAAGTGATATGTACATCGGGGAGAAAGTGCATTTCAATTTTTGTTATTCCATTGCCTTCGCAGGTTTCGCATCGTCCTCCTTTAACGTTGAATGAAAAGCATCCTGCCTTGTACCCGCGGGCTTTGGATTCAGGTAGATTGCTAAACCATTCGCGAATTGGGGTAAAAGCCCCGATATAAGTCGCAGGATTAGAGTGAGGCGTACGACCAATTGGATCTTGGTTAATGCTAACGACCTTATCAATATGCTCAAGACCATCGATGCGGTCATAGATTCCAGGATTTGTTCGGGCTCCCATGATAATGCGCGCAGCTGCTTTGTATAAGGTGGATATGAGAAAAGTGGATTTTCCACCTCCAGATATACCGGTGATTGCAGTGAATAAGCCAAGGGGAATGGAGGCCGTAATGTTTTTTAAATTATTGCTTCGTGCATTGACGATCTGGATCATCCGATTAGGATTACAAGCTCGTCTTGTTTCTGGTTTTTTAACATACATTTTTCCAGACAGATATTTCCCGGTGAGAGAATCGGGATTTTCCATGATTTGGGATGGAGATCCTTCTGCTATAATTCTGCCACCATTTACGCCGGCTTCAGGACCTATATCGACAATATGATCAGCGGCAAGCATGGTTTCTTCATCGTGTTCGACAACGATCACAGTATTGCCTGTGTCGCGAAGATGTTTTAAGGTATTAATGAGGCGTGCATTATCACGCTGGTGCAAGCCTACGGATGGTTCGTCAAGTACATAAAGGACACCCGTTAATCCAGATCCTATCTGAGATGCAAGGCGTATGCGCTGACTTTCTCCATTGGATAACATATTAGCGCTGCGTGATAGGGTTAAATAATTGAGTCCTATCTCGTTGAGGAAATGCATCCTTTTTCCAATTTCTTTCAGAATGGATACAGCGATTTCGTTTTGCTTTTTTGTGATTTTTTTTGGGAGTTCATCAAACCAAATCCGTGCTTTTTTTATCGACATATCTGTTATTTCCCCGATATGTTTCCCTGCAATTTTTATTGTCAAAACTTCTTGTTTGAGACGGTATCCATTACAGATAGCACAAGAGGACGATGACATATAACGTCGAATTGCTTCTTGTAGGATGACTGAATCAGTCTCATTCCAACGTTGTTCCAACATCGGAATAATTCCTGTAAAGAAAGTCTTTTCATCAGCATTATTGCTACTAGTAGCAGGATGTGGATGGGGGGAGGGGTGATCTGTCCCATAGAGCAGTATTTTTTGAGTATGCTCAGAAAGGTCACACCAACTATCGTCAAGAGAGAAACCGAGATTTCCTCCTAGGGAAGAAAGAATTTTCTCATGATATTGGGAGAGATGTTTGGACCAAGGGGCAATTGCTCCATTATTTAATGTTAGCGTTGGGTCGGGTATTACAAGCTTTTCATCTATCTTTTGGCGTATTCCTAAGCCATCACAATTTTTACAGGCGCCCGCTGGACTATTAAAAGAAAAGAGACGTGGCTCTATTTCTGGTACAGTGAATCCCGAGATAGGGCACGAAAATTTTTCAGAAAAAAGAATGCTTTCAGGGGGGGTATTAGGAGAGGCGTC
>NZ_JACETX010000020.1 GCF_014048425.1 Candidatus Liberibacter sp.
AGTAATAAAAATGATTAAAAATGTCGCTTGGGGTAAATTAGATGTCTTGATCATCGATATGCCTCCAGGAACAGGGGTGTAAGCCTGCTTGGCTGTGTAAGAAAGACAAGTTGAGAAGAGGACGAAAGTCTCGTTTATAGTGATCTGATGATTCCGAGTAGCAAGGACTATCGCTCAGCGGATAAAAGGTACGCCTAGGATAAATGAAAATGCATTCATGAACGATTAGTATCGGATTGAGGATGGGATTTGTCGTATATTTCTATGATTTTCTTACTATCAAAATTTGTATAAATTTGTGTTGTCGATAGTCTGGTATGACCAAGAAGATCTTGAATAGATCTTAGATCTCCTCCATTAGAGAGAAGATGAGTTGCAAATGAATGACGTAGAATGTGTGGTGTTGTGGTTTCTGGTAATCCTAGATACTGACGTAAATGTCTTACAGTGCGTTGAAATATCCCAGCATTGAGAGGTCCACCGCGTACTCCTCGGAAGAAGGGATGGTCTTTTTTGAGATCAAACGGGCAAATTTCTTTGTATCTTGTAATACTTGCACCAACGCTTGGAAGAAGTGGTACGATTCTTGTCTTGTTTCCTTTGCCTCGTATATAAAGTGAAGATTCATCGTTCACTATATCTTGTTGTGTTAGTGCTAGTGCTTCAGAAATACGTAAACCACACCCATAAAGTAAGTGTAAAATAGATAAATCACGAGCATTAACCCAAGAATGAATGGGTAAGTTTTATCCATCTATCAAAAACATTCATTCATAGTAAGCTGAGCGTTTATGAGGTTAAAATCTTGTTTGTTGAAACTATATTCAAGAAATCATAATGGAGAATGATTCTTCAGCACCATTGCAGAAATGTTTTTTGGTTTTGTTTTTGAAAAGATGTTTAGTTTCAAGTTTAAAGAACTGGACATCTCCCCCATTGAGATCAATATTAGCTGTAAATTCTGATTGAGCGGCTAGATAAGACATTAAAATTGGTAAATGAAACATAGAATTCTTATGATAAAATATTGAGGTATTTTCTTTTCGGATCATATGTTGTTTTAAGGAATTTTTATCCTATTATTAAAGAAAAAACAGGGAGTAACGAATAAAAATTTTATATAAAATGATTTATTAACCTAAAAACCAATGGTTTGCTATTAAAAATGATTTTTTTAATTTTGAGAATATTTAACGTCTTTCTGTTGTAAGATTGGGAATTGCTCTAGTATATGCGAGAAGATCCTAAGAATGAAGATAATTATAAAAACTGTCTTTATGGAAAGAGCATATGAAAGGCTTTGATAAAAAAGAATATTGCCTTGTTTTGATTGCAGATTTTACATAGAAAGCTCTTGAAAGATAGTTAGGCGTAGCACCTGGTTCTATAGAACAAAAAACTAGCATTAAATACCGATATTGGGCAAAAAATGAAACTCTCATCGAGCTTGCAACGCAAGTCGGAGAGATGGCATTGCACGATGCCGATATCAATTTCTTTGGATCTTTTGATTACTATGCTTTCTTTGAAAGTAAAAAACCATAGAAAGCATTTATCTTTGCAAGATAATAAAAATTATCTGATAGCTAATATTATCCATTCACGAAAACAACTGATCCACCTGTCATTCCAGATCCTGCCGCGGATAGTAATAAGCACTCCCCTGATTTAAAAGGATGTTTAATATTTTCTAAAGACAATGAAAGGGGAATGGTAGCGGCTGAGGAATTGCCAAAATCACCAAGAGATTCTACAACTTTGTTATTAGGTATCCCAATTTGTTCGCAAACCTTACGAGTGATGCGATAATTTGCCTGATGTGGAATAAAACGGTCAATATCGTGAGGTGTAAATTGAGCCATTTTTAATGCACCTTGAGCAGATTGTGTCATCATTTTTACCGCATTAGAGAAAATTTCTCTTCCATTGGTAAAAGAGATATAAAAATCATTTGGATTTGTGTTTTTTCCAGCAGGATATTTGCTCCCACCTGCTGGCACTGTGATTAAATCATACTTGCTACCATCAGAAGCGAGCTCAATTCCAAGAATTCCAGTTTTCTTCTCAGAAAGTAGTGGCGCTGGTGCTAATACGATAGCTCCTGCAGCATCACCAAAAATAATGGCGGTATTTTTGTCTTCCATATTAATACGCCGACTTAGGAGATTGGCAGCAACTATAAGAACGGGTTTACTATGCAAATTTATATAAGCATCAGCGAGTACAAATGCATAAAGAAAACCTGCGCATGCGCCTGTAAGATCGATGGATCCGGATTTTAAGAGATTCAAGCGATGAGTGAGCATAGGAGCTGAGGGAGGTAATAGATGGTCAGGCGTTGAGGTTGCAAGAAGAGTTAGAGAAATATCATCTCTATTGATGTTAGCATCCTGCAATGCCATTTCTCCGGCTTGTGTTGCAAGCTCGGTGAGAGTTTCATTTTTTTTGCCCAATATCGGTATTTAATGCCAGTTTTTTTTCTATAGAACCAGATGCTAAGCCTAGCTGTCTTTCAAGAATAGAATTATCAATACGTTCTCCAGGAATAGAATGACCAAATCCAAGAATACAGCTAGAATTTCTTATCATTATATCTCCAAACAGTTAGCGGCTTCTTCAATCGTGTTGTATATATGATCAAGATCACCTGAGGTTATGCAGTAGGGGGGCATTAAGTAAATTACGTTTCCTAGAGGTCGAATAAGAACATTTTTTTTGCGAAAAAATTGTTTCAGTTTAGGAGCTTTTTCAGACATATACCCTGCATCCTTGACATTGAAATCAAGAGCTATAATTGTTCCTATCTGCCTGATATTGATAAACTTTGATTTTGATACGAAAGGAGACAGTCTCTCAATATGCATTTTTTCCAAGGAAGAGATACGTTCCATTACGGGTTCAGTTTTCCATATTTTAAGATTGGCAAGTGCAGCTGCGCAAGCAATTGGATTGGCAGTATAGGAACTGGAATGGCAAAATGTTCTCTTTCGATCGGCAGATAAGTGAGTATCGAAAATTTTCTCAGAGCAAAGCGTAACGGCTAGGGGTAATGCACCTCCTGTAATCCCTTTGGATAAACAAAGTATATCTGGTGAAATATTTGCATGATTACAAGCAAAAATTTTTCCAGTTCTTCCCCATCCAGTCATTACTTCATCTGCAATGAGTAGTGTTCCATATTGTTTTGTGATACGTGAAAATTCCGAGAGAAGATGTGGACGATATATTTTCATTCCACCCGCACCAAGTATAAGCGGTTCTATGAGGAGAGCAGCGACTTTTCCTGTGCGACAATATTTTTCAAGACAATCAAGAGTTTCTTGTTCAGAATTTGCAGATGGAAAGGGAATGGTATCTACATCAAATAGAAGTGATGTATAAGGTGTATTAAATACTCCGCGCATACCAACTGACATCGATCCGATAGTATCTCCGTGGTAGCTATGTTCCATGACAATGATTTTCGTACGAGGTATATTCCTGTTGTAAAAAAAACTTATTGCCATTTTGAGTGCTACTTCTACGGAAGTAGAACCACTATCAGAAAAGAAAGCATATTTGAGACCAGAAGGAACTATTTTGATGAGTGATTTTGCCAGTTTTTCTGCAAATTCATGAGTGTATTCGGCAAAAATTATTTGATCAAATTGTTCAGAAGCAGAACGTATTGCGTTCATAATATCCGGATGACAGTGTCCATGAGTGATAACCCACCAGGAAGAAATTGCGTCAATAATCTTATTAGAATCTTCATTGATAAGATAAGATCCTTGTGTCTTGATAATTTTTTTGAAAGAAGAATGGAGGAAATGTTGAGTAAAAGGATGCCAAACTGGAGATTGGGATTTTGAATCAGTCATAATCATTCTTCCATAATGGCGATTTTAAAAAATTTTTACGAAAGCTCTTGTGAAGTATCTTAGGCTCTAGATGATCAAATCTGGGTAGTCTACCGAGATACCGGACACGTCCGACTTCTATAATAGTTTTCTCTGTTTTGGGTTGCGGATCGCCAATAAAAGCAATTCCAAGAACCCTGATATTACGACTGCGCATACTCTCCAAGGAAAGTAGACTGTGATTGATTGTTCCAAGCGATGTGCGTGCACATAGTATAGTTGGAAACTGCCAACGCTCAAGAAGATCTATAAACAAATCATGCTCTGTCAAGGGTACGAATAATCCACCTGCTCCTTCAATAATAAGAGGAGAATTTATCTTGGGTGGATAAAGTATTTCAGGATCAATTTTAACGCCATCTATTACGGAAGCTATATGAGGAGATACAGGAGTTTTAAGTTTCCATGCTTCGGGAAGAATGCGATTTTTGGGGATATTGCCAATTTTTTGGATAACTTCACTGTCTGTTTCTTGATCTAAACCTGCTTGAATTGGTTTCCAGTAACATGCACGTAGCGCATGTGTTAATGCGGCTGCAAAAACTGTCTTACCAACGTTTGTATCGGTTCCAGTAATGACCACGCGTAAATTCATAAGGTTTCTTCGGATATGATTTGAGAGAGTAGATCAAAAAGTTGTATAATTTTTGGTATATCTACGTTTAGTGTAATACTGAGGCGTAGGCGAGCGGTATTGATTGGTACAGTAGGTGGACGAATCGCACGAATATCAAAGCCCTTATGTTGAAGTTTTTTTGCGATTTTTATAGCAGATTTATCATTGCCGATAATGATGGGTTGTATGTGAGATTTGCTTGAAAAGCCTAATTTTTTTTTGGCAATTTTGCTTGTAAATGAAATCAAATCTAGAAGATAATTTCGTAGATTAGGTTCTTGTTTGAGCTTTCTTAAAGCTTCTCGTGCAGCCACGGATAAGAGTGGAGAAGGAGCTGTTGTGTAAATAAACGGTTTAGCATAATTAATGAGATAGTCACATATCAGCTTTTTTGCACCTACGAGTGCACCACCTGCACCAAGAGCTTTGCAACAAGAGTGAAGCACGATCAAGTTGTCTCTCTCACGTATCTCTGCCATAAGACCACTACCAGATGGTCCACAGACACCGGTAGCGTGTGCTTCATCTACAAAAAGAAAACCATTGGAGTCATTAGAAATTTTGACGAGATCGCATAAAGGTGCGATATCTCCATCCATGGAGTATATGCTTTCCACTGCAATCCAGGGAAATCCTTTCCCTCCATTTTTTCGCCATTTGCTAATTGCATCAGCAAATGCATTTGCATCGTTATGAGGGATAGAAACGGATTGCGCCTTCCCAGAATTTATTCCCGCACGAATACTGGCGTGAATTAACTCATCGTAGACGATAATATCGTTAGGTTGAGGTAAAGTTGAAAATACTGCTAAGTTAGCTGTATATCCACTTCCAAAGTAGAGCATCTTTTCAAATCCAAAAAAATCAGCTGCTTCCTTCTCTAATTCTTCATACTGAATATGATTGCCACGGAGCAATCGAGATCCACCAGAACCTATAGGAACTCCAGATTCGAGAGCAGATAACACTTTATCTCGCAAGAGATGTGATTTTGAAAATGAAAGATAATCATGAGAAGAGAAGTCAAAACCGTCTTGATATTTCAATTCACGTTGACGTCCCTTTATTTTGATCCTTTTTAGTTTTTCTTCGTATAGGGAATATTTTACAGGTATCATGAGTCTGAATCTGGCAAGAGTCCAAGGCGACAGAAAAGGTTTGAATCTTGGTTGTTATCAGGGTTTTTAGCCGTCAAAAGGGTGTCTCCTATAAAAATAGAATTAGCTCCGGAGAAAAAGCAAAGAGCTTGGAGTTCATCTGACATTATAACCCTTCCCGCTGCTAGACGGAGGCGTGATTTCGGCATCAATATACGGGCAACAGCTATAGTTCTCACAAACTCGATTGGATCAACCGCTTTACTATCCTCTAATTTTGATCCTGGCATTGGAATGAGTAAATTAATAGGGACACTTTCTGGTGGAGTTGGAAGATTGGCTAGGGTTACCAGCATATCGATGCGGTCATCGATAGTTTCTCCAAGCCCTAATATTCCGCCACAGCATACTTTAATCCCTGCATTACGAACATGGGCTAATGTTTGCAAGCGACTATCAAATGTATGTGTCGTAACAATTTCTGGATAAAATCTTTCAGAGGTATCAATGTTGTGATTATAGTAATCAAGTCCAGCTTCAGAAAGTATTTGGGCTTGTTCAAAGGACAACATTCCAAGTGTCATACATGTTTCAAGACCGAGTGATTTAACGCCTTGTATCATGGATACAATAGCATCCATATCGCGTTGTTTAGGTCCACGCCAAGCTGCTCCCATGCAATAACGAGTAGCACCGTTTTTTTTGGCTAATTGAGCTTCTTCAAGCACCTGAGCAACATCCATAAGTTTTGAAGCCTTGAGACCAGTTTTATTGTGTACGGACTGATTGCAATATCCACAATCTTCAGGACATCCTCCTGTTTTGACGTTTAGTAACTTACTAAGTTGAATGCGATTAGGATCAAAATTTTCTCTATAAACTGTGTGGGACTGGAATAAAAGATCATTGAAGGGCATTTGATAGATATGAAGGGCTTTTTTCGAAGTCCAAGGTTGCTGTACATTGTCACAGTTTTTTTTCGATACAACGATTGATTTTGGCATGTATCTCTCTTTAATAGTACCATAGAAGAGGTTTTTTTTGATGGTTTAGATTCTATATGTCGTAATTATCCCTGCTATTTCTTCTATGTTTCCGTTCATAATATAGAAAATTGCAGAATTATCGTTGAGCAACAGTGTATTATTATGCATTTCATAATACAAGTGAAAAACAATCTTGGATTGTATATTGGGATTGATAATAGATGTCTGAAAATTCCAGAGAGATATTACTAATACGTATGATTCGTTGAAAAATATATTTTTTTGCTATGAGTTTTATAATCCCTTAGAGGGCATGTCCTCCCTTTGAAAAAACCAAAAACTTTCTGAAGATTGACTTGATTACTATAATCACAATAGGAATCTTTTTGAGATATTTTGTCCGGACATATATTGGATAGCCGCTTGCAAATATTATCCCATGTTTGTAATGCAGAGACTACAGTATGTTATGGAATAATTAGGGTGATAAGAAAGGGCTTTTGGTATTTAAACTGTAATATTCCTATTTGAATTTTAGATCTTTTGAAAGTAGAATCTTGAAATAAAAAAGTAAGGGATTAATTATACCTATTGATCGACTTTAGGTGTAGGAAGAATAGAATAAAGAAAAAAAACATTTGATAACGCATTGCTGGAAATGAAAGATTCTAATATTTTTAAAGGTAATGCATTGTGGCAATTACTGGATAAATCACAGGGGATATAGTTCTGGGCAATGCACGAGTTGAAGATAACGCATCTATCCAAAGTGAAGCAACAATAAAGGGAAAATGCAGCTATTTCTGATCATGCTACAGTCGAACAAAGCTCAGATACAAAAAAATGTAGAGCAGTGGGCATATCAGAAGTTATTTGTTAGTTCGACAATTAAGTCATTGCGGGAGCAAGGATACCTAAAAATTAAATCTCAGGGGCATAAAAGCGTTCCTGAGCCACTATCAGTAAATATTTCGAGAAGAATAGAATGAGCTTTTTTGCCATCAAGGATAGCAACACATTTTACGCCATCCTCAATGGCTTTTATTGACGTTTCAACTTTTGGAATCATCCCCCCAGAAATCGTGCCATCTTTAATGAGGGAGCGAGCTTCCTTTATTGATAGTTTTTTGATTAATTTGCCTTTTCTATCAAGGACACCAGGAACATTGGTGAGGAATAAAAGACGTATAGCACTTAGCGCTCCAGCTATAACTCCGGCAAAAGTATCTGCATTGATATTATAAGTACAACCATCACGTCCAGGCGCAATAGGAGCTATCACGGGAATCATTTCTGATTTTGCTAATAGATCTAGAAGAGTTCGGTCTACCTCAATGATTTCTCCTACAAAACCGAGATCTATTTCTTTCTTAGTTTTTGATAATGGATCTACGATGTGTTTTCGAAGTTTTTTGGCAAGAACCATGTTGCCATCTTTGCCACAGAGGCCGATAGCCCGCTCGCCAGTTTGATTAATCAGGGAAACTATTTTTTTGTTGATAGAACCAGCGAGTACCATTTCGACGATTTCGATTGTTTTTTTGTCTGTAATACGTAAACCGTTTTCAAATTTGGATTTTATCCCCATTCTATCAAGCTCTGCGCCTATCTGAGGACCTCCTCCATGGACAACAATAGGATTAATCCCTGATTGCTTCAAAAGAGCAATATCGCTGGCAAAGATTTTACCAAACTCTGCTTGATCCATTGCGTTTCCACCATACTTTACAATAATATTTGTATCCTTATAGAGTTGCATAAATGGCAATGCTTGCTCTAGAAGTTCAGCTTGCAATTGGCTTTCATTTTTTGTCATTAAGAGAGGTACCTTACGATAAAAAAGTTGTTTTGCCAAAGATTAGCTTAAATCAGAACGAAAAGATATGATCAAAAGGCAGGATGATTTCTGTTTTTTAGATTTTTTATCTGTCTAATTGCAAATTTTCTCTCTTCAAGAAGAATGGTTTTTATATAATATATAATACGACTTGACAAAGTTACGATATAATTGCGGCATGGTTTTTTTTAGATCGTTTGGGTAGCCGTTCGTTTCTTTTTTCGTGTAGAGAAATCACAGAGGGATAGAGCCTCTATTCAGAGGGAATCTGTCGAGGTGATTCCTCGGGAAGGCAATATCTGGATTGGTAGATTGTTTTTCATCCTATGGCTTGAGTATAGGCAGGATCTAATTATCTTATCTAAAGATATTCTCGTGAATATTAGGATTGATATTTCGTGAAAAACATAGGAACAAAGAGCAATCCTTCCTAATATAGAAGATTTCCGAAGATGGCGTCTTTTCTTAGGTTTTAAGTTAGATAAGAGTTGGAAGTAATGCTTGAGAGGATTAAAAAATATTTTTAAGTCAAGTCACTGCGGTTGTATCAACTGGCACAGTAGAAAGAATTGGTTTCACGATAACGCTAAAATTATCAAAAACATCGATATATGCATCTAATCTTGCGATGTGCGGAGGATTTAGTAAGATTCAAGGTTGGCATTAGAGGGACATTGCAAAAAAAAAATGGTATGGAGAATTTGAAAAAAATCTAAGAAGATTGGTTCTATTAGTGAAGATAATTTTGGAATTTTGATGGCAGAGATTCAAAAAATGACAGATGCAATGATAATGGATGCAGTATATACGGTTTCTTGTAGCAGCTTTCCTTGATGGCATCCCGACGGTCGAATTGCCTTTCTTATGAAGACAACTTCAAAATTTGGCGGACAGAGAGGGGGGCGCTTCTTCAATAGTAGTTCATTATGCCGCATTACAGAAAGATCATGTTTTTGGTTGGAGTGCGGCGATAAGATAGATAGTTCAACCGGTCTTCGCCTACAAAGGTTGGATTTTTTTATTAATTATGTCTTGGCGGTTTATTTATTGCTTCAATAATTGATTGGCGGAGTGATTCTATCCCTTCTTTGCGTACGGAAGAAGTAGATATTACACTTGAGAGACAAGCAGGATGCTTGCCTATAAAATCTTTAGTTTCCTTTAGTTTGTTTTCTGCCATTTTTGGATTTATTTTATCAATTTTCGTAAGGACAATTTGGTAGGGGACTGCTTCTACATCTAAAAACGAAAAGACATCCTCATCGGTTTTTTTTATGCCATGGCGACAATCGATCAATAAAAATACGCGCCTTAAAGTTGAGCGCTCGCATAAATATCTCAATACCAACTGTCCCCAAGCAAAAACAGTTCCTTTAGGTGCTTTTGCATAACCATATCCAGGCATATCGACTAACGCTATAGGAGGAAGATCAGTTGTTGTTCCGGAGTAACCGTCGGGTATAAAATAATTTATTTCCTGTGTTCTGCCGGGAGAATTAGACGTTCTTGCTAATTTTTTTTGGTTAACGAGAAGGTTTATAAGTGATGATTTTCCTACATTTGAACGACCAGAAAAAGCTATTTCAGGTGGTCCGGCTTCAGGCAAAAGCTCTACCTCAGGGACACCTCGTAGAAAGATCCATGGCGATCCTGAAAAAACTTTATGATCGATAGACATATTCTTCTCCTAGCCTGATTTCAATCGCAAGACGGACAGGGTGCCGCAGAACGTATTTTATATCTACTTATTAGGAGAAGAACGACGCCTATTAAAAATAGCACATAATTTGTCTATAATCCCAATTTTTGCACCGTGTAGTTTCATAATAATTGCTTGTTGGATGATGGAAATAACATTGCTCCATGCCCAATAGATTACTAATCCAGCAGGAAAAGAGGCTAGCGCAAAAACAAAAAATATTGGCATACAGCTCATAATAATTGCTTGTCCCCTGTCAGCAGGAGGTGGGCTCATTTTCATCTGTATAAACATAGAAAGACTCATTATTATTGGCCAAGCACCGATATGCATAAACTCAAGAGGGGTAAAGGGTAAGGCGCCAAATAAATTGAAAATATTGCTTGGATCGCGGGAGGAAAGATCACTAATCCATCCGATAAATGGAGCATGTCGCATTTCGATGGAAATAGATATTACTTTATAAATAGCAAAAAAAACAGGGATTTGCATCAATATCGGCAAGCACCCTGCCAAAGGATTTATATTATTCTTTTTGTATAGATCAAGTGTTGCCTTCTGCAGCGCCTGAGGAGTGTCATCTTTAAATTTTTCTCGCAATTTATCTATTTGAGGCTGAATATTTTGCATATTCGCCGTAGATATATATTGCTTCCTTGCAAATGGGAAGAAAAGAAGCTTGACAACAACGGTTGTCAGCAGAATAGCAAGACCAAAATTTCCAACAAGGTTGTGAAAATAGTGCATCAAACTAAACATGGGTTTTGCGACAAAGTAAAACCATCCCCAGTCAATGAGCATTTCAAAGCGTGGAATTGTTAATTCTTTTTCATAATTTTTGAGTAAAGGGACTTCTTTGGCTCCTGCGAATAGTAAGCTCGTCGTCTTGCTGGATTTCCCTGCCATTAAAACGGTTTCATTCCCTTTAAAATCAGCCTGATAACGGGGTTTCCCATGCGCAAAAAATGAGAAACGACTCTCAAATGCTAGATCTTTAGGCGGGATAAAAACAGATGCCCAATACTTATTTGTGATTCCCAGCCAACCGTTAGATGTGCTAGCATTGGAAATGGTTGATTTTTCAATATCAGAATACTTTTTTTCCACAAGAGACTGATTTCCCAAGATGGCTATCAATCCATCATGTGAACCAGAATTAATTTCTTCTTCTTGTGTTTTATAACGTGTAATCCTGCCATATAAGGCAAAGCTAATAGGATCTATGCTGTTATTTGTAACTGTATCGGTTATTGTGAACATATAATGTTCATCGAGGGCAATGACACGCTCAAATAAAACATTTTTCGCATTCATAAAAGCAAGTTTTATAGGAGTGGACGTTGTGAGTTTTTCTCCAGAAACCAGTTTCCATACGGTATCGGATCCAGGGACTTCTCCGATATCATAGGCGGATAAATATCCCATTTCAGTAAAATAGGCATTTCTTGTATTGGATGGATTGAGAAGTTTGACAATCGGACTGCTATGAGAAGCGTCAACATGGTATTTTTTTAGATTGAGATCATCGAATCGAGCGCCTTTCAAATTGATCGATCCTATAAGAGACGGTGTGTCAATCTCAACTCGAGGAGAGCGAGCTAAAGCTAGTTCACGGTTATCTATAAAAAAGGGAGGAGATGTGATAGAGGGAATAACGTCGTTTTGATCGGAGGAATTCTTCACGCTCTCAAGAGCTTTTTTTTCTTGTCGCATGGCTTCAATGCGGGGGTTAACGTACAGAAATTGCCACATGAAGATGATAGCTACTGATAGTACAATAGCTGCAAAATAGTTCCGATTTCTTTCTTCCATCAAGGCTTCTTCCTAGAAAAAACATTACCTAAACGTCGCAAACGATTTTTGCGATTTATACGTTCAATGAAACAAGCATAAAGTTTTTGAAAAGGAACACAAAGAGCATCCCGTTTAGCAATTACTACATAATCGTGTCCGGGTTTCAGAACATTGCTCACAGCACCAAGTCGTATAATTTCTTTAAACCTACGACGTATTCTATTGCGTTCAACCGCACTACCCTGCCTTTTCGTCACAGTGAAACCTACGCGAGGGATTGAATCGGGATTTTTGTGATCAAAAACCTCTAAAAAAAAAAGGCTTCCTTTTCTACATTCTCCGTGCTTTACCGCAAGAAACTGTTTGCGGTTTTTGAGTCGACCTACTGCAGCCATTGCGTCTATATTCATCCCCATCCTATAAACTTGAGTTTTGAAACATGGACTTTAAAAAACCTGCATTCAGAGAAAACTATTTTTAGAATCGAAGACAAGATGTTTTGTCAAGCGGACAATCTCTTGCGACCTTTCGCCCTTCGAGCGGCTATAATTTTTCGCCCTCCGCGAGTAGACATCCTGCTGAGAAAGCCACAACGCCGTTTCCGGACGATGGTAGAGGGATTAAATGTACGTTTCATTGCACTTATACACCGCAAGTTACGGCCCTTCATTATCATTGCACTATAGAACTTTAGAAGTGTAAATAACAAAGCGGATAAAGTCAAATTAATGCTTTGGTTTGCGGGGACATTAGGTTAGCTTGAGGAAGTCATAAGCTAGACTCTTCTGCGCATAAAGGAATTGTGTATTCTCCCTTGTAGGAGAATATTCTTGGCGGGAGTTGTTTTAAGGCTTATGTGATCTGTAGAAACAATACTTTACAAGTGGGAATTCTATTCGGGAAAAGGGAGATGGTGGTAAAGGTGAAGAAGGGAATTTTACCGGATAAGTCCATAGCTGATTTATTCGCAAATAGAGAGATTTTGTCTGAGTGCCCGTTAGATCCCGATCAAATTCAACCTGCCAGCCTGGATTTGCGTCTTTCGTCGAAAGCTTATCGAGTTCGTGCCAGTTTTTTGCCGGGTGTAGATAACTTGGTTCTTGAAAAAATAAAGCTATTTAAATTACATGAAATTGATCTTTCAGAAGGTGCAGTGCTGGAGGAAAATTGTGTATATATCATTCCGTTAAAGGAAAGTCTTAATTTTAGTAAAGAAATTTCCGCGTATGTTAATCCTAAAAGTTCCACGGGTAGGCTTGATGTTTTTGCGCGCGTTATAGTGGATAGAGCTCAGGAATTTGATAGAATACCTGCGGGTTATTGTGGGCAACTGTATTTGGAAATTTCGTCAAGGACGTTTCCAATTGTCGTTAGAGAAGGATCGCGGTTATCGCAGTTGAGATTATGTCGTGGGCGTCGATCTTTTCCCAAAAAAGATGATTTATTGTTGTTGCACGAAAAAGATCCTTTTATTCATGGGGAAAAGTTTAATTTATCGGATGAAGGTTTTGCATTATCTGTTGAATTGGGGGAAGGGAAGCGAGGTCAGCTTATAGGATATAGGGGGAAACGTCATACGGCTGCTATAGATGTTGATTGCAAAGGAGAGTATGATATTGCAGAATTTTGGGAGCCTCTATATTCTCAGGATGGAGGAAGGCTTATCCTTGATCCAGACGAATTTTATATTTTGGCTTCGCGAGAATCAGTGCAAGTGCCGCCTTTATTTGTTGCTGAGATGAACCCATATGATCCTCTTATAGGCGAATTTAGAGTTCACTATGCTGGTTTTTTTGATCCTGGATTTGGGTGGAAATCAGCAGGAGGAACTGATGCAAAAGCGGTACTAGAGGTTCGTTCACATCGAACCCCTTTTATTCTTGAGCATGGTCAAATTATTGGTCGTCTCCAATATGAGTCTATGATGGAGAGTCCGGATAATCTCTATGGAACGGCAATTGGATCTCATTATCAAGCTCAAGGATTAAAATTATCAAAACATTTCCGAGTAGGGTAGGAGTTTTTATAAATTCGGGATTCGGTTTTTGCGTTTTGTGTATCTATAGTGTTTTTTTTCGTACATAATACATTCTTGGTCCGTATTGGTTGTAAGACGAGACTATAATATGAGCGCTGTTAAGGACAGTAACCTATTTCAGACATTCCCGAGCTATCACTGAAATGCGTAATCCTGTTTCGCAGAATTTCAGAGACCTCTGCAGTGAGGATACTTATTTATCATCCTCTTTTAATATAAGCGCAAGCCTAGAAAAATTGGTGCGAAGAGAGACATCGATTTGCCATCGCTTCCAAAATTAAATTCTTTCAATAAGTTATGAGTAAGATCAATATAAAGTCACAAACCAATTACAGGACGATTCCTGATCTTTTTGCAAGCGCTATCGAATGAATAACAAAAATTTGAGATGTTTTTTGATGGTGTAGTTTTGCTGAGAATTTATTTTTTCTTCAAGCTCCTTGCTGCGGCGATTGCTTTTTTCATGACCGTTGGTAGTGCTGCATCTTTTAAATCTTGAATATGACACCATCGGCTTTCTGGTATCGCAATGGTTTTAGGGACATCCGCTTTCCAGATAAATAGCTTAAGATTGAAATGAGTAAAGGTATGAATCACCGTATCGCAAAAAATCCAATGGGCGAAGAAAGGGGCTTCTTTAGCGTCTGTTCCTCCGTCTTTTTTGGACGTCCAATCGCTGCCTGGAAGTTCGTCCATACCATTTAAGAGTCTTCCCTTCGTTCTTTTTCGTAGAAGGATTTTGTTTTCAGGTGTTATTGCCAGAAAAGCGGCGCCAACACGCAAGGGTTTTTGTTCTTTTTTTATTTTGGTGGGCAGGGATTGAGTTATGCCCTTAGAAAAGGCTAGGCAGTTTTTTTGAATGGGACATGAAATGCATGATGGTTGTTTTGGTGTGCAAATTAGGGATCCTAAATCCATCATAGCTTGCGCAAAATCGCCAGGTCGTGATATAGATGTAATCTCTCGAGTTCGAGTGTGTATTATGCTTTTGGCAGAGGGCATAGGTTCGGTTATTGCAAAATATCTTGATATGACTCGCTTGATATTGGCATCTACTACGACTGCAAAGCGATTGAATGCGATGGCAACTATGGCTGCGGCAGTATAATCTCCTATTCCGGGAAGTTTTCTTAGTGTTTCTATTTCATCAGGGAATTTTCCCCCATATTGTTGTACTATGATATCGGCGCATTTTTTGAGATTCCTTGTTCGTGTATAATAGCCAAGACCTGCCCAGGCAGATAGAACTTCTTCGTATCTTGCGGCAGCAAGATTAAATATCGTAGGCCATTTTTCAATAAATTTTTTGAAATATGGTTTTACAGCTATAACAGTTGTTTGTTGTAACATTATTTCAGAAAGCCATATCTTATAAGGGTCGGTGAGATTAGAATGATTTTCTTTGCAGGGAGAGGGAGGAGTTCTCCAGAGAAGTGTTCTGTAATTAGCGTCATACCAATTGAGGATGTCGTCTTGAATGGTGTTTTCAGATTGAATCAGAATCGTTGATTCTGGAGAGATGTTGGGATGTACCATGATTATATTATTGGATAGACATAATAGACGGTTCGTTTTTTGATTTTTTGGGAAAGATTAAAACAAAGATTTGTTGCCTTTGTATCATAAAAAATCAAGAATTTTAAAAATGAATTCAAGTATTGTCTCCTAAATAGGATGTTGCTTCGGTTGTGTCTATTGTTTAAAATGTTTTTCTTGTGAGTTTGGGTTTTGATCTTTGCTTGATACACGGGGAAGATATTGTCCTGTTGGGGAGAGGTTTTGAGATATGGTTCACTTTTCCGAAATTTTTCGAGGTCTTGTTGATCCTCTTTTGTGCCGTAGGGCGGGCATCAGTATGTCTCTTATTGGTGCTTGGTCCGAAATTGTGGGAGAGGCTTCTAGCTACTGTAGGCCTGATAAGATACTTTGGACGCAAGGTGATTTTCGTGTTGAGGCAAAAAATGGACTGGGAAGAGATGATTCGTCCGGAGTCTTGGTGGTTGCATGCGAAGGGTCGCGTGCTTTGTTTTTAATGCATGATCAGTCGAGAATAATTGCAAGCGTAAATGATTTTTTTGGATTTTGCGTTGTTAATAGAATGCGGATTGTCCAGAAGCCCATGATTGCAGTTTCTAGAAAGAAGAGTTTGATTGCTTCCATTTCTATTCCTGTTTTGAAAGAAGAGGATTGCAAGAGAATTGATGAGGTGACGGAGGGAATTGAAAATGAACATTTGAGAAAGGCTTTAACTCGATTTGGTTATGCTGTCATTCGATCTTCGTATATTTGATTTGTATATGATATTTTATTCTCTATCGTTGAATGATGGGATTTTTAGAAAAGAGATTTTGGTATCCAGTTTTGTTTTAAATTAGAGGGAAGATATCCATGAATATTATCAAGGTAGGAAGTGCTTTAGTTATAGTAGTGATTATTGCAGTTCTTTTTGTTTACGGTGGAGGCAGGAACAAGAAAGTGTCGGAGGATCTTTACCTTTCCGATTCTTCTGTAGACGCGGGAACTTTGCTGATGGCAGGTTCTATAAAAGATATAGCAATCGGACATGAAAATGCCCCGGTGACAATCGTTGAGTACTTATCAATGACATGTTTTCATTGTGCGGATTTTCATACTAAAACTCTTGAGATTCTCAACGACAAGTATATAAAAACAGGTAAAGTACGGTATATTCTTCGGCAATTCCCCTTGGATCCCGTTGCAATGGCTACAGCTATGCTGGCGCGATGTGCGGAAGATCGACAAGCAGGAGGATATTTGAATTTGGTTTCCATGCTATTTAAGAAGCAAAAAGATTGGATGGTATCAGAAAATCCTCGAGAAGCGTTGTTGAATATTGTTAAGTTTGCGAATTTTTCTAAAGATGATTTCGAAAGTTGTATAGCAAATCAAAAGATATTGGATGGTATTAATGCGGATATGAAACGTGCCCATGAGGTTTTTTCAATTGATTCTACTCCCGCTTTTTTTGTTAACGGCAAGCTTTATCTTGGAGCTAGGTCGGCGGATTTTTTTGGGAAAATTATAGATAGGATGCTTCTGGAGCATTTGGAATCAAAAGGTTCTTAATATAGGGGGGAAAATATCCGTGAATATTGTCACAATAGGGTCTGGTTTTTGGTTTTTGAAATGGGTGACCATATATGGTTTTTCCCTTTCTGAAGGGTGAATTTCGTTTTAAGTTTCTTCTTTAGGGCTGAATAAGATATGTTTGTATAATGCTTGGTTCCGAGATTTCTTGTTGTGAGATCTAACTGAAGGAGATATACGATGTGGATTTTTCAAGGGAGTATAGTACAGAGTTTTAGAATCTCAAGCGCAGTATATGAGACATACAAGGTTATGCTATCTTCTCTTTTATTTTCGATTTGTAGAAAGAAATTACCTCTTTATCAACTAAATTTCTCTAAGCTTTTGAACAAGAATATACGAGAATAATTGCAGGGCGTTGCTTTGTTCTGGTGCGTTTTATTTTTTGTATTTTTCGAAACCTGAGAAAGTCGCGATCGGGAAAATTTAGATGCATAAAAAGGTGATGATTGTAGAGGATAATGAGCTTAATATGAAGCTCTTTAGGGATTTGATTGAGTCCTCTGGATACAAAACTATTCAGACAAGGAGTGGTATAGAAGCTCTTGATCTTGCTCGAAAGTACCGTCCAGATCTTATACTTATGGATATACAATTGCCGGAGGTGTCTGGATTAGAAATTACCAAAAAGTTGAAAGAGGACGATGATCTCAATGGTATTCCTGTTATAGCGGTAACAGCATTTGCCATGAAAGGAGATGAAGAAAGAATACGCAAAGGAGGATGTGAGGCATATGTTTCCAAGCCAATTTCGGTTCCGAGTTTTATAGAAACGATAAAAACGTATATCGGAGATACGTAATGGGAAGACATGATTTTTGCATTTTGATGACTGTGTGTTTGGTGATAATAATAAGAAGAAGGATCCTATTGTCATTGTAGTTTAGATCTTGGATTTAGGATTCATGCAGGAGGGATTGGAAGTTTTTACTGCTGGCACTGATTTTGAGGCTATAGAAATTAGTAAAGCGCTACTCATTGGATGTGATTAGTATGGGTATTATTGTGTTTAATTGTACGCCTACGGAAATAGATATCTCCTCTGGAGCGGGATTAGTTTGCGCATTGAAGCGGGGGCTCTGAGCCACCAGTGCATGCCCTCTACGAAACGATGCCTTTGTGAAATATCGCGCGTCGGGTAAAATCCCCGCCCGTGCAAGCTTAAAACCGCTCTTGAATTGCCTTTCTAGGGGTGAAAATGAAGCGGGATTGATAAAAGGTGACAGCAGCTGATTAGGAATGTGCGGATATACAGGTGTTATTGGCAATTCTGGACTTAGGATCACTGTATTCTTGTTAATGGGGATCTCGCAAATGAGGTGCGTATTGATTCTGATTTTTGTGGGAGACTAATTCTCTGAATTTTTGATATTGCCCAATGGGCATATGGAGAAAGCATCCATGATTATAGATTGGTGTTTTTCTTGTTTTGAAGGGTGAAAGAGGCTTTCTGAGCGCGTATATTGTTCCGAATCGCTTGAGTGTAGGTTTTTGTTTCTGCTTTTAATGGATGGAATGACGGTTTAGTTGGGTTTTTTTCGATGATATGCCCATTGTCGCTAAACTGTATGCAGCCGATTTCTTATCCGTCTTTGATAAAATCGGTTTAGTCCTCTCGCTCTATCGTCCTTACAATGCGAAATTTTGCGCTTTTTGGAAAAATTGGTGGAAAAAACTGAGAAGAAGATCGCTAGAATGGCTATGGATCTTGAAATCGACAGAATCCCAGCTATCACTGATGATAGCAGTGTTCAAGAGCTCTTTTGGTTTTAAAGATAGACGAGAGATCCTAAGCCAGAAATTTATCTAATCTTTCCTTCTTTAAACTCTACGTGTTTCCTTATTGCGGGGTCATATTTACTTTTCACCATCTTGCCTAATGTATTGCGAGAATTCTTCTTGGTAACATAGAATGTTCCTGTCCCAGCAGAAGATATAAGTCTAATTTTTATAGTCGCGGCTTTTGCCATATTCCATTTCCCAACTCTCTCTCACATCGCGAAGACATAGCGCAATACGCATAGAACGACAGAAAACTGCCGTTCAAGAAGAAATTGTAAGGATCGTTCTGGGTAAAGTCAAGAGAATTATCATCCCGTCAGAGGCATGTTTTTCTAAAAGCTCTCGCTGCAAAAAAAAGACTTGTAGAGCTTTATAAAAAATACTTTATAGAGGATATTTCTTTACTTAAATATTCGCAAAATATTATCAGGAGATCTTCTGTTACTTTCTGTGGTATTTTGTGTATATAGGGTTTTTTAAGAGGCAGAGAGATATAATGAATCAAGGTATGTTGGTGGTAAGGACGTTTTTTCGAGAAAATTTCCGAACGGTTTTCACAAATAAGATTATTTTAGGGTATCATAGTGAGGAAAACAAATGTTTCTCAAGGAGTAGCCAGATTTGAGCAATAATGGTTTGAAATTTGAGCTTGGGATGACTAGTATTGTGCTTGTTTTTGGTGCTATTTTATAAATAGAGGATATATTATCCGTAATTCTTTCGAAGATTATTTTTCGTAATTAGAGAAAAAGGAAGTTAGATGTTATGGGTAGAGCCCTAAAATTTATTGTCTCTTGCTTGCTGATGTTTAATCTTTCCGGTTGTAGTTTAAGTGCGATCAATCCTCAGGGCGACATTGCTCTCCAACAGGAGAGTCTTATTCGCACGTCTATTGCGTTGATGTTGTTAATAGTTGTCCCAGTTTTTATTTCTATACTGTTCTTTGCTTGGCGGTATCGAGCCAGCAATAAGAAAGCACGTTATGACCCTGAATGGTGTCATTCCACGTGGTTGGAATTGGTGATCTGGTTTGCTCCTCTTGTGATTGTTTATTCTTTGGCAACAATAACATGGGATTCTACTCGTCGTTTAGATCCATATTCTCCTTTGGCAAGAATCAGTGCAACTAAGGCTATTCCACAAGGTGCGGAGCCTTTGATTGTGGAAGTTGTTGCTTTAAATTGGAAATGGCTTTTTTTCCTCCCGCAATATGGTGTCGCGGTTGTCAACGAGCTAGTAGCGCCGGTGGATCGACCTTTGGAATTTAGGATTACGGCGTCTTCGGTAATGAATTCTTTTTATGTTCCTGCTTTGGCCGGGCAGATTTATGCCATGGCGGGCATGGAGACGAAGTTGCATGCCGTCATTAATAGAGAAGGCGCATATAATGGTTTTTCTGCCAATTATTCTGGCAGAGGTTTTTCACATATGCACTTCAAGTTTTATGGTGCATCAGAAGATGACTTTAATCAGTGGATTGCGAAGATTTATCGTCAGGGAAACTATCTTGATCGAGAGAAATACCTTTTGTTGGAAATGCCCTCGGAAAGAGATCCTGTTCAGTATTTTTCTCCCGTAGAAACAGGCTTGTATAATGCTATTCTTAATTTTTGTGTGCGTCCTGGAAAGATATGTATAAATGATATGATGCAAATTGATAGGATGGGAGGAGGTGGGATAGAAGGGATTAATCGACTTAATTCTCTAGAACATGATCGTCTCTACAAACAACAGGATTTGGGAGGCTCTGAACATTGAATAGTGGTGCATTTTTAGGAGGGGGAAAATTTTTCTTTTTCTGGAATGGCTTGACGTTTTTTTTCGAGGGAAGATATAAATGTTTCATGATATTGATTTCTATAAATTGGCATTTGGTCGTTTGACGATTGATTCCTTTCCATATAAAGAGCCCATAGTTTTAGGAACCTTTTTTGTTGTGTTTCTGGTTGGTATGGCAGTGGTTTTTGCGGTCACGTATTACCGGCTTTGGGGTTATTTGTGGAAAGAATGGTTCACGAGTGTTGATCATAAGAAAATAGGTATTATGTACATAATCCTTTCGCTTGTGATGCTCTTTCGAGGTTTCGCAGATGCTATGATGATGCGTCTTCAGCAGGCAATAGCATCGGGTGGTGGAGAGGGCTATCTAAATGCGCATCATTATGATCAGATATTTACAGCTCACGGCGTAATTATGATCTTTTTTATGGCGATGCCTATGATTACTGGTATCATGAATTTTGTGGTTCCTCTGCAAATAGGGGCTCGTGATGTTTCTTTCCCTTTTTTAAATAATTTTTCATTTTGGATGACGGCTGCGGGTGCTGTTATAACGATGATTTCTCTTTTTGTGGGAGAGTTTTCTACTGCGGGTTGGCTAGCATATCCTCCTTATTCTGGGATACATTTTTCTCCTGGGGTTGGGATGGATTATTATATTTGGGGTTTGCAAATTGCGGGTATTGGCACAACTCTTTCCGGCATAAATCTAATAGTTACTATTATAAAACTACGATCGCCGGGTATGACCATGATGAAAATGCCAGTATTCGTTTGGACGTCTTTTTGTTCAAATATTATGATAGTGGCGGCATTTCCTGTTTTGACAGCGACGCTTTCTCTGCTCACTCTTGATCGTTATATGGGAACTAATTTTTTCACCAATCACCTTGGTGGCAATCCAATGATGTATGTTAATCTGATTTGGATTTGGGGGCATCCAGAGGTTTATATACTCGTATTGCCGGCGTTTGGAATTTATTCTGAGATTGTAGCGACTTTTTCAGGCAAGCGTCTTTTTGGCTATAACTCCATGGTATATGCAACTCTGGCAATAACCATTTTGTCTTATACTGTTTGGTTACATCATTTCTTTACTATGGGATCTGGTGCTAATGTGAATGCTTTTTTTGGGATTATGACGATGATTATTGCGATCCCTACTGGTGCCAAGATTTTTAATTGGTTGTTCACGATGCGTTTAGGAAGGATACGCTATGACGTTCCTATAATGTGGACTCTGGGTTTTATGGTGACGTTTTTAGTGGGAGGTATGACGGGAGTTCTCTTATCTGTTCCCCCTGCAAATTTTACCTTGCATAATTCATTGTTTCTTGTTGCGCATTTTCATAATACCATAATTGGAGGGGTGGTTTTCGGTGTGTTTGCCGGGATAGTTTATTGGTTTCCTAAGGCGTTTGGATACAAGCTTGATCCTTTTTGGGGGAAGGTTTCTTTTTGGGGCTGGTTTATTGGATTTTATTTTGCCTTTATGCCATTGTATATACTTGGTTTAAAGGGGGTAACTCGTCGCTTGAGTCGTTATGAGGATACTTCGTTGCAAATTTATTATATGATGGCTCTTTTGGGTGCCGTTTTGATAGCTGTTGGGATGGTCTCTTTTATATTGTCGTTCATCGTTGCTTTCCGCAAGCGTGATCAGTTGCGTGATATTACTGGCGATTCTTGGCAAGGGCAAGGACGCACTTTGGAGTGGTCAGTATCTTCTCCTGCGCCGGAATATAATTTTTCTTTTACTCCTGTTGTGCATGAAATTGATGCTTGGAATCATATGAAGAAGTTTGGATATCGTCCTCCAACCGAAGGATTTTTGCCTATTCATATGCCAAAGAATACGATGACGGGGGTTGTTCTGGCAGCATTTAGTGTTGTCTTCTCCTTTGCCATGGTATGGTATATATGGTGGTTGGCGATTCTTTGTTTTGTATTGATCATTGCATATACTATTTTTCATACGTTTGATTATAGTAATGGAGTTGAGATTTCTGCGGATGATGTGGCTGCTTCTGAGAAAAAGTGTCGACAATTGAGTGGATATCCAGGCAAAGAGGAGCGTTATCAGCATGACTAAATGTAATGTTCCAGAGGTGCAGTCCAAAAAAGCTCCTGTCTTTTATTTGAAGGAGGACCGAGACAATCATTCCGACAATAATAATGGCACGCAGCTTGGTTTTTGGATATATTTGATGAGTGACTGCCTTATGTTTTCGGTCTTATTCATCACATATGCTGTTATTGGGCATAATTACGCTGTGGGTCCTGCGCCAATTGATTTGTTTGATATTGGGAATATTCTTATTGCGACTTTTGTCTTGTTGTGTTCGTCTATGACCTATGGCTTTGCGATGCTTTGTTCTGAAAAACGTTTGGTAGATAAAACAGTTTTTTGGTTACTTGCAACAGCGTTCTTTGGTGTTTTTTTTGTAGTTATGGAAGTGCATGAATTTTGGCATTTAATTTCTATAGGGGCAACGCCACAACGCTCTGCTTTCTTATCTGCTTTTTTTGCTTTGGTTGGAGCCCATGGATTGCATGTCGTTGTTGGTCTTGGTTGGATTTTTGTTTTAGTAATACAGCTTTTAAAACATGGTCTTATCTTGGAAAACAGACGCCGCTTGATGTGTTTGTCTATGTTTTGGCATTTTCTGGATTTGATCTGGATATGTGTTTTTTCTTTTGTATATCTGATGGGGGTCTTTTGATGTTTTTCAGTAGAAAGGGAGGGGGATCGCATGAATTGTAAACAGAGTCGTCCTTTGGACGTTTCTACCCATGGTTCTCTTAGGGAATATTTGATTGGATTTGTTCTATCTGCGCTTTTTACAATCGTTCCCTTTTTGCTCGTAATGCAGGATGTCTTTTCCGATCGACAGATAATGGTTTCGGTGATTATGC
>NZ_JACETX010000053.1 GCF_014048425.1 Candidatus Liberibacter sp.
ACGCGGCTCATATTTATCTTTAACCATCGACAGGCTCCCCAGAACGTTTATCCATACGAATCTTCTTGCCATCAACAACCGAAAAACCGACTCTTATTCCTCTACCATCTTTACCAACCAATGCGATATTAGAAAGATGAATAGATGCCTCTTTGGAAACAATGCCCGCTTCTTGAGAAGGAGTTTGCTTCCGATGACACTTTACAATATTAACACCTTGAACAAGGGCACGACCAGACTTACGCAAAATTCGCATTACCTGACCAATCCTACCCTTATCCTTACCAGCCAGCACCACCACCCGATCACCTGTACGAATCTTTTCCATCGCCACAAATCCTTTACACGACTTCTTTAGCCAAAGAAAGAATCTTCAAATGATTCTTTGCACGCAGTTCACGTGGCACCGAACCAAAAACACGAGTACCCAATAAATCCTTGTTTTTATCTACAAGGACAACAGCATTCCTATCAAAACGCACCACACTTCCATCAAGACGACGAATTCCACATTTAACACGAACAACTACAGCCTTTACAACGCTGCCTTTCTTTATACGCCCATTCGGGAAAACCTTCTTAACCGCAACAACAATCATATCGCCAACGGAAGCATATTTACGCTTTGAACCCCCTAAAACTTTGATGCACTGAACCCAGCGAACACCAGAGTTATCAGAAACAAGAAGATTCGTCTGAACCTGAATCATCGCTGAAACACCCTCTTTACCAAAAAAATCCAACCTAACATACAAAATATACGATAAATCACAATTGACCACCAAAAAGCACTAGCAACAAGATATATTTTTAAAAAAGACAGGAAACCTCGCTTTGTTCCTATCTACTTAAAGAATGCGTAGCTTTCCAACATTTCCTCTTTGAAATGGGCGCGCATTCCTCTATAAGCACAACATCTCCAGTCTTGTATTTATTACCTTCATCATGAACCATATACTTTTTAGAACGACGAACTGTTTTCTGAAGAAGAGGGTGAGAAAATCGTCTCTCGACTCTAACAACGACAGTATTTTTAGATCTATCACTCACAACGATTCCCTGTAAAACCCGCTTCGGCATACCTTTCTATCTCCACACTTTATTGCTGCTTAAAACTCTTGCTATTCATCACAGTTTTGATACGTGCGACATCGCGACGAACACTTCTCATCCGAAAAGGGTTTTCAATCTGACCAGAAGCCTTTTGAAAACGAAGATTAAATTGCTCTTTTTTCAAATGGACAAGCATATCCCTAAGCTGATCCGCACTCATGACAGAAAGATCGCCTATTTTCAACATTCTATCCTCACTCTACAATCCTTTGCACAAACTTTGCAACAACAGAAAGCTTAGCTGCACCAAGACGCAAAGCCTCCCTAGCCACCTCTTCACTTACACCATCAATTTCAAACATGATACGACCTGGCTTAACACGACATACCCATTGATCAACAGAACCCTTTCCTTTCCCCATCCGAACCTCTGTAGGCTTAGAAGTTACAGGTATATCAGGAAACAAGCATATCCAAACTCGACCAGCACGCTTCATATAACGAGTAATGGCACGACGCGCAGCTTCAATTTCTCGAGCACTAACTCGATTAGGTTCTTGAGCTTTGAGAGCAAATTCACCAAAACAAATCCGGGAACCACCCTTCGCCACACCTTTTATACGCCCTTTAAATTGCTTAGGGTATTTGGTATTTTTCGGCTGACACAGCATTTCTTATTCTCTCCAAAAATATAAAATCACGATTTCTCGCGATCACGCCGACGAGCATTACCCCCTTGATTATCTTTTTCTAAAGCACGCTGACTAGAAGCCATAGAATCATGCTCAAGAATCTCACCATTACAAACATAAACCTTTACACCACAAATCCCATACACAGTTCTCGCTTCTGCCGAACCATAATCAATATCAGCTCGAAGAGTCTGAAGGGACACCCTCCCTTCAAGATACCACTCGGTACGAGAGAGCTCCAAACCATTAAGGCGACCTGCACAGATTATCTTGATCCCATCAACCCCAAATCGCATAGCTGACTGCACAGCACGTTTCATAGCGCGACGAAAAACCACACGCTTCTCTAGTTGCTGCGCAACAGATTGAGCTATCAAAGTCGCATTAATTTCTGGCTTAGAAACCTCAACTATATTCAAATGAACCTCTGAAGAAGTCATCCCTGAAAGTTTTTTACGAATCCTCTCTATATCAACGCCTTTTTTCCCAATAATAAAAGCCGGACGAGCGGAATGAATAATAATACGGCACTTCATATGTGGCCGTTCTATCAAAATTTTGGAAATACCAGCCTGCTTCAGATCCTTCTGAAGATACTTTCGCATAGCCAAATCTTCATGGAGAAGCGACGCATAATCAGAGCCACGACGAGCAAACCAACGGCTATCCCAAGTGCGGTTAACACCAAGCCGAAATATTATAGGATTAACTTTCTGTCCCATTACACAACCTTTCCTTCTTCTCGCACTTCACGAACCACAATAGTTAGATGAGAGAAAGGCTTGACAATACGACCAACACGCTGACGTCCACGACAATGAAACCTTTTCATACAGGCACCTTTACAAACATAAGCCTCCGAAACTACAAGATAATCAACATCAAGATCATGATTATTTTCCGCATTTGAGACGGCAGAACGCAACGTCTTTCTAACAGCATCTGCTATTTTCTTTCGCGAAAATTCAAGATCCGCAAGAGCACGAGAAACTCGCTTTCCTCTAATCATAGAAGCAACAAGATTTAACTTTTGAGGACTAACCCGTAGCATGCGCGCAACAGCATTAGCTTCATTATCGCCTAGCCGACGCTTTGCCTCAGACCTTGCTTTATCCATAAATCATTTCCTCTTACTTTTTTTGTCACCACCATGCCCAGGACAATTTCGAGTTGGAGAAAACTCACCAAACTTACATCCTACCATTTCTTCAGTAACAGAAACAGGGATATGCTTCTTCCCGTTATACACACCAAACGTCAAACCAACAAATTGCGGCATAATAGCACAACTGCGACACCATATAGCTATAACATCACGACGACCGGACTTGCGAGCCTTATCCGCTTTCTTAAGAAGAGATTTCGTGACATAAGGACCTTTCCAAACTGAACGAGCCATCCAAACAATCCCCTTTATTTCTTACTCTTATGCCGAGAACGCACTATAAAAACATCTGTAGACTTATTCGAACGCGTCCTCTTTCCCTTTGTGGGTTTTCCCCAAGGACTACAAGGATTACGACCACCTGACGTTTTACCTTCACCACCACCGAGCGGATGATCCACAGGATTCATTGCCACCCCTCTAACACCAGGACGGAAGCCACGCCAACGGCTACGACCAGCCTTAGAATCATTTTTATTGCCATGATCCGGGTTCGAAACAGCACCTATAGAAGCCATACAAGAAGACTGCACAAGACGACGCTCACCCGAACTAAGACGCAAGAGAGCAATATTACGATCACGTTCAACAAGACGTGCATAGGAACCTGCAGAACGAGATAATTGCCCTCCTTTACCAGGCTTCATCTCAACGTTATGTATTATAGAACCAACTGGAATAAACTGCAACGGCATAGCATTGCCAGGCTTGATATCAACAGCAGATCTTGAAGATATAACTTTATCTCCCACAGACAAACGCTGTGGTGCCAAAATATAAGATGACAAACCATTTGAATAAGAAATAAGAGCAATAAACGCCGTTCTATTAGGATCATACTCTAAACGATCTACGACACCCAAAACATCATAACTACGACGCTTAAAATCAATAAGACGATAGGAACGCTTATGCCCTCCACCACGAGAACGCACCGTCACTCTGCCAAGATTATTGCGCCCTCCTTTAGAACATAGACCCCGCGTCAAAGATTTTATAGGCTTACCCTGATGCAGCCCATCTCTACCTACGGTAACGAGTTGACGCTGACTTGACGTAACCGGATTAAAACTTTTTAACACCATAACACGCAACTTTCCTCAAAAGCGAAATCCATCAAAGACCAACTGAAATATCAATAGAGTGCCCCTTAGCCAAAGTAACAAAAGCTTTCTTAACATCTTTTCGCGAAACATATAAATCACGTGCCGATTTTGCATTGCTACGGGAAACAGAAACCCTGCTAATTCGCTTCGTCTTTCCTTTTCGAATAAGAGTATTTACAGATTCAACTTTCACACTAAACAAAGCTTCAATCGCAAACTTTATTTCTGATTTAGTAGCATCTTTCCTAACGGTAAAAATAACCTGATTATTTTCAGATAACAAAGTAGCCTTCTCCGTTATCACGGGAGCAACTACAGTATCATAAAAGCGAACATCAATCATTAAAACGATCCTCTAAAGCCTCAACAGCAGACTTAGAAAGCACCAACTTAGAACGACGCAAAATATCATAAACATTGATACCCTGAACAGGAAGGATATCTATGTTTGGGATATTTCTACTAGCAAGCTGAAAATTCCTATCCAACTGAGAACCATCAATAATAAGAGCATTAGACAAGCCAAGACCAGCAAAAAGCCCTGCCAAATATTTGGTACGTGGCTCTTTAGAAACCAAACTATCAATTATCAGGACATCATTAGAACGCAATTTTTCGGACAAAGCATGACACAACGCAAGAGAACGAACCTTCTTTGGTAGCACATGACTACTTTCAGAGGAAATATGACCTCCAAAAGATTTTCCACCTCCACGAAACTGCGGAGCAGATCTGGAACCATGTCTAGCACGACCCAAACCCTTTTGCGCACACATTTTAGATCCCGTATACGCAACTTGAGAACGATTCTTGAATTTAGCAAAAGATACTCTTTTGCGCAAAGATTGCCAACGAATAGCCCTTGCTAAGATACCCTCCTTGGACTCCAAACCAAAAATATTTTCAGAAACAGATATGTTCCCAGCATCCCCACCATCAAGAGCCTTGACCCCTAACTCTATCACGAACATTCCCCCTTCTCATTTGCCGCATGACCAAAAGCATCTCGCACAAGAAGCCAAGAGTTACTCTTAGCCCCAGGGACAGATCCCTTAATAAAAATCAACCCCCTCTCCTCATCAGTCAATACAACCTTTAGGTTCTTAATGGTGACACGAGAACATCCCATATGTCCTGCCATCTTTTTGTTTTTAAAAACACGACCAGGATCCTGACGACAACCCGTCGAACCTGCGGAACGATGTGACAAAGAAACACCATGCGAAGCTCGAAGGCCACCGAAATTATGACGCTTCATAGTACCAGCGAATCCTTTACCTATACTCCAACCCGTAACATCAACTAATTGCCCCACATTAAAATGATTCGGCAATAAAGAAGATCCTATTTGCAAAAGATTTTCTTGCTCAACACGAAACTCAAAAAGTTTTTTCTTAGGAGATACTTTGGCGGACGAAAAAATTCCTCGAACAGACTTAGAAACGTTTTTAACCTTTGCATCTCCCGCACCAATCTGAACGGCTACATAACCATTCTTCTCCAAAGTACGCTGAGCAACAACCTGACAACTATCCACGTGCAATACTGTCACAGGGAGACGTCGACCCTCAGCGTCAAACACACAAGTCATGCCCAATTTTTGCGCGATAACACCTGAACGCATTAATTCATTCCCCAAAAAACAATAAAAAACTCAAAGCTTAATCTCTACATTAACACCGGCAGCAAGATCCAACTTCATCAAAGCATCAACCGTCTGATGAGTTGGCTGCATAATATCAAGAAAACGCCTATATGTACGTATCTCCAATTGATCCCGGCTTTTCTTATTGACATGAGGAGATCTATTAACAGTATATTTCCGCGTATGACAAGGAAGAGGGACAGGACCCCTAATTTGTGCACCCGCCTGCTTGGCAGTCAATACAATTTCTCGCACGGAGGAATCAAGTATCCAAGAATCAAATGCCTTCAAACATATACGGATATTCTGACCTCTCATCTATATCACC
>NZ_JACETX010000021.1:0-18561 GCF_014048425.1 Candidatus Liberibacter sp.
TGCTTCAGAAATACGTAAACCACACCCATAAAGTAAGTGTAAAATAGATAAATCACGAGCATTAACCCAAGAATGAAGATGGAAATCTAAATTATAGCATACAAGGTTTAAAGCCTGAGTTTCGCTAAGTGGTCTCGGTAAATGTTTTGACTTTTTGAGTGTCTTCATACCAAGAACATCCGCTGCATTAACTAATCCATGTTTCTTGAGATATCTCAGAAAAGATCGAATTCCTGAAAGACTTCTTTTCAGGCTATGATTATCTATTCCATAACGACGACGTTCGAAAATAAAAGCACGAAGATCAGAAGGAGCCAGTTGATGCAAAGATCCTAATCCAATTTTATTGCCAAAATGGTACATTAAAAAAGCAAGAAATTGACGGGTATCTCGCTCATATGCTTCAAGAGTTAGCTTTGAAAGACCACGCTCAATTTTGAGACTATGAAGCCAATTCTTGCGTTCGTTTAAAAGTTCTGATTCTGCAAATTCAAGTGATTTTTCGTCTCTCATCAAGGCTTCCTTGTAAAGGATATTATGGAATGTCAAAATAAAATTGCAAATAAGAACTATAGATATAAAAATTAGCACAAAGATTCAGGGAGAATTATACGTGTGATGGTGGTATCTAAGGGAAGAACTCAATCCTTCAATAACCTCCAAAGATGGTGTAATATTGTGTTTTTAGGAAAACTATCGGGAACAGGATAAAAACCATGGGACCCTAATGGATTACATTTTATTATCCGGAGTACAGTCAGCCAACCTCCAATCAACAATCCATATCGAGCAATAGATTCATAACCATATTCTGAACAGGTAGGTAAATATCGACAGGAATTGCCGAATATACGAGAAAAAAAGAGTTGGTAGATTCGGATTAGCCCTATACCAATGAGGCGTCCAAGCGTTTTAGGGAATTTTTTATCCCAATTTCGAGACCTTAGGATTTTTTTTTTCGTCAAGAAAAACATATCCTTCTTTCTATATGGTGCATAGAGAAAAATGATTCCTCACATATCCTATCCTATTTTGCTATATTTTTTCGAAAAGTCCACTCTATTTCACAGGAGATATTATTAAAAAAACTTGGCAGAAGGATCATTTTTTTATTTTGAAGAGTACATATGATTTTTGTTTATATTCATAAAATAGTACGGATTTTATTGTAATAGAGTGTTAAATTCGTTTATGGTTTTCTGAAAATAGGATAATTAAAGGAATTTCTATTTTCTCCGAGGATATTTTATGCTAGCCGTAAGAATATTGATCTTTGATATTGGAGATATTAGCAAAATATTTTTTTGGTGTCATTATGAATGAGTTTCTGATGATAGAAATTGTAATTTCTGAAGTACAGAGTTTTAGGTTCTGGAGTCCCGTTTTAGTATGATATCGAAAAAGACAACGGCTGAAGAAGCGAAAGAAGCCATACGAGTTATTTTGCGTTGGATAGGTGAGAATCCAGAGCGCGAAGGACTTAAAGATACACCATCACGAGTTATAGAATCTTATAAAGAGATTTTTGCAGGTTATAATCAGGATTTAAGTCTTCAAAATATGTCCCATTTTTCTTTTGGAGAGGTATCAAATTATCAAGACATGGTTCTCGTAAAAGATATATCCTTTTTTTCGTATTGTGAGCATCATATTCTTCCCATTATTGGAAAAGTCCATATAGCTTATCTTCCTGGAAAGCGTGTGGTTGGCTTATCTAAGCTTGTGCGTATTGTGGAAGTTTATGCACGCCGTTTACAAATACAAGAGCGTTTGACAATGCAAATAGCTGAAGGAGTAAAAGGCATATCTTCTTCTCGGGGAGTGGCGGTTTTGATTGGAGCGGAGCATATGTGTATGTCTATGCGGGGAATTCGACGAGAAGGTTTGACAACAGTTACGACGGCGTTTACTGGTGAATTTGATAGCAATAATGAGAACAAAGAAAATTTTATAAAAATGCTTAAAGGTGATTGTTAGGCTTATTTGAGAAATATCATAAAATATCTTTATAAAAATTATTCATAGAATGAATTGTGGCTAATTGAATAAGAGAAGATGCTCCATAATCAAAAAAGATATTTTACTTGAGAAAAACGTGATTTTCTAGCCTCTGCTTCCAATGCCAAGATTTTTTTCAGAAAAAGAATGAATTATGAGGAGGTATCAAGGTTTTCCTTTCTTCTTGATGAGGTATATATTTTGCTATTCATGCCAGTGAATTTTTCTACGGGCATTATAGTTATGAAATTTCATCTTCTGTTATTCATAAAAAATGCCTTTAATGATAAGGCATCTGGACGAGAAGAATACATTAGAATTATCAGGTTATAGGTTGTTTACGTCGAGAGATTTCTATGAATATAAAGTGCTTGATAGATTTGGATTGTTAGCATGGTTTGCGATATCTTCGTAATCTTCCTGTCAGGAGGTAGCATACGCATACGAATGCTCGCACTTTGATGAGTGATATGAAACAAAAATTTTAATCAGTTGACTGGTTGATACCGGCGCTTTATTTGGCGGTTTAGCTCAAAAGAAATAGCAGAATTAGTATAAGCATGTTATTTCTATGTTTGACTTGACCTTGTTTTTTCTTTGTACTCCAACCATCCTTGCTTGCGTAGCCGACATGCTGGACATAAGTCGCAACCATATCCCCATTCATGCCGTTTATCGCGTGCGCCGATATAGCAGGTATGGCTTTCTTCAAGGATGAGATCAACCAAAGATTGTCCTCCTATATCTTGTGCTAATTGCCAAGTTTGAGATTTTTTAAGAGATATCAATGGTGTGTGTAGTGTAAAACTATTGTCCATACCCAAGTTGAGAGCTATTTGAATAGCTTGTATAGTCTCACTGCGACAATCCGGATATCCCGAACAATCTGTTTCACACATACCTGCGACAATATTTTTTATTCCGCGACGGTATGCTAATGAAGCCGCAAAAACAAGAAAAATTATGTTACGACCAGGGACAAAGGTATTGGGAAGTCCATTGGAATTCATCTCTATCGCGATATTTTTTGTTAGCGATGAATTTGAAATTTCGCCAAGTGTTGCAAGTGATAGGAAAAAATCTTCCCCCAAGGATTTTTTCCATTGAGGCATCAGTCTTACAATTTTTTCAAGTATATGGTTACGGCATTCCAGTTCAATTTTATTGCGTTGTCCATAATTAAATGCGAGAGTTTCTACTTTTTCAAATTGATCAAGTGCCCACGAAAGACAGGTGGAAGAATCTTGCCCTCCAGAAAAAAGAACAAGGGCGGAGGATTTGTCTTCTATATTTCTAGATATCATTTTCCCTCGTATTCGACCCAAGACATTGGCGTTTCATAAACGCGTATTGATGATAAAATAGGGATAACCTTGGATAAACGTTCCCAAATCCAAACAGAGATATTTTCGGCAGTGGGATTTTCTAACCCATTAATATCATTAAGACAGTGATGATCTAGGAGTGATAATATTGGAGCAAAGTATTTTTCAATATTAAAAAAATCGTCTATAAATCCAGTTTTAGGATCTACATCTCCCTCCATTACAAGTTCTATCCGGTAAGAATGTCCATGCATATGATAGCATTTATGCGTTTTGGGTACACGTGGCAATCGATGTGCCGCCTCAAATGTAAAAGCTTGTGTCATTTTCATCTTTTAAAAAATTCCTTCTATAAAAGAGCGAGCAAGAATTTTAACTCTTCAGAGTTATCTTGTATATTGTACATGGGATCAAGATGTCATCTTAATTTTTATATATGCATTTTATAAAAGAGTCTTGCGATTGTATTTTTTCTATTATCAAGGTGACGCGAAAAGTTGTTTTCAAAACATTGTTCTTCATAGGGAACTTTTCTTATGGTATGGGAGGTATTTGATCCATTAATAAAGGAGAATCATTGCACGTATCTCCTTTGATATCTTGCATAGAAATCCCAAGCAAATTTGCTATCCTCCAAATAGTATTAATTTCAAGTTCGCTTTGCTTTTCATTGGTACAGCTTAAATTCCAAAGAGTTGCAATAACATCACTGCGTTGTTGTTGGTTAAGATGCCTTTTGAGATTTAACGCAAAACGGGAATAATCTGTGGTGTCAAGTTTTGCTTGTTTTGCTACATCAATCAAAGATTGAGTCAAGTGTTCATCAAGTTCGTATCTTTTTTGGAGTTGCAAAGAAAAGTTTCTTATTTGCTCTATATTTGCGATTCCATTGGCTTTTATGACTTGTAAGCCGAGAACGGCAAAATCCACACGTGGATCGCCGAGGAAAAAAGTGTTCTTTCGATTTCTTTTGATTAAAAAGTGAAAAAATTTTTTCCAAAATTGAGGCATAATAGATTTTCTGCGATGATTTTAGTATGAAATTCTGATTTTTTGAGGAATTTCTTCTACACCAGGATCATCTGGTTGTCGTAAGGGCATATTTAAAGGCATAATATCCAGCATCCGATAATCCAAATTTATAGGAATGGATTTTTCGGTATTATTCTGTTTTTGAGATAAAATTATCTTTTCGGAGTTTTCCGATTCTACGGGTGATTGCGGATATATGCTAGCGATAGATTCTGTAATTTTTATTGGAACCTTCCATTCGAAATGGCATAGAGTTTTGCTGATCGGCGATATAGGCAACCATTTTTCGGATAAGAATCCATCTTCCGCCATCCATAATGGATCAGGAATTGCGTATAATGCCTTTTGTGTCCAGTATAGAATCTGTTGAGAATTTGCACGCTCTATTTCAGATAGAAGTAAATATATCCCTTTTCTAGGATGTTTTTGCACGGCAAGCATTGCTTTTGTGCGTGCCGTATCAATATCGCCTATTTCCAGAGCTGCTTTAGCGACAGCAAGGAGAGATTCTACGTTATCCTTATTGATGCTTTCCAATTTTTCAGATCTTTTAAAATTCTCCATCTTATTTTTGGAAAGGAGTGTCGTATAGATATGAGCAATCTCAGGGTGAGGATCTGTTTTCCATATTTTTTCTAGAATGACTTCTGCCTTATTTGTCTTTTTCTGGGCAATTAAGGATCGGGCAGCAGATATTGACGCTATAATCGAATTGCTGCAAATATTTAGAGCTGCAGATGCATCTTGATAGGCAGAAACTATATCATTGGCTGTTAAATTATCTAGAGATCGAGCTTGCAGGAGTATCACCTCTTTGCGATGATCGGGATCAATATCAATTGTATTTATCTTTTTCTGGCGTTTCAAGAAATCGATTGCTTCAGACCACTTTCTATTATTTGCATAATCTTGTAGGACAGCATCAATACTCCAATACGAATGAGGAGAAATTTGCATTGCCTTTTCTGCATGGCGTCTTGCAGATTTTAGATCATTTGTGCGACAGGATTCTAAATACAGTCCATGAAGTGCTAATTCTTGAGTGGCAGGTATATTGAGCATGGTTTCGAATTTTTTATGTGCAACATGATTTTGCTTGTCGGCAAGAGCAATCTGCGTTTCAAGAAGATGAAGGAGTGGTTCATTATGAGAGTTAAGATATCGAGATGCATGGTAGAACATTTTGCGAGCTAAAATTTTATTGCTTGCGGCAATGGCTATTAAACCCGTAGAGAGGGCTGAATAGCCATTTCTACGGTTGTGTTTTTGAAATATATTCGTCAAAAAAGATATCCACGACAAAAAAGACTGGGATATTTTTAACAAGAGAACGAATATGAGCAGTAATAGGTAAAATAAGGACAATGCTATGAAGGGGCTGGTTTTATAAATTTGACTTCTCCAGTGTAGGGATACATCGCCAGGATAATAGGAAATCCACATAAAACTATAGATTAAAAAAAATATTAAACTGAAAAAAGATATGAGACGCAACATAATTTATTCCTGTACGTTGTTATTTTGTAGTATTTTGGTGATTTCCTCTCCGATAATTCTTTCAGAGCAGATGCGTGCCTCAATCGCATCTTTCAGAGATTCTCCAGAATTTTTTGCTTTTATTGGTAATTTATCCCATTCGGTTATTGCTTCCCTAAGATTGCCATTCCTGATATTATTTTCGATACGAGCAATGAGGGCTGCAGGTGTATTTCCTTTAACATTTCCGGTAAAGCGCACTTTGATTAATCTTTGCAATTGAAAAAGCAGGGAATCTAAAAATCCTAGGTCTTGCTCGGGAGCTTCAATTTCGGAGATCATTTCTTCAGAAATCTTTGAAAATTTTGTCAAAATCTCCAAAGATGTAGGTATTTTAGTGTTGGAAAATTTTATCAGTGTAGAAGTACATGGATCTTCTAGAGGGATTTCTTTTCCAATTTGTTTGCCTAATACGAAATTTTCGCCTTGATCAATCGCATTTTTCAAGACGAGGAGAGAAATGATTCGTTGGATATTTGGATTTCTTGCTGGATTTATAATCGCAAGTTCTGCTTTTTCCAAACGGTCTTCGAGATTCTGATAGTTTTCAATGAGGTTTGACAGTGATCTCTTTAAAGATAAGACTTCTTTCAAAAGGGATTCAATGCTTTCCTGTTGCAATCTTTCCTTCATACTCAAAGATTCTGATTGTTCGATGGTAGCAATATCTATGGGTGCTTTTTCTCTATTTATAGATAAATTTCTTTTGATCTGTCGGTCAAAAAGACTGTCGTTTTGATAGGATTTTTCCCATAGAATAATAATAGTCCCAGCTATGGATGATATCCCAGATATAGTAAGTAAGACGATAAATATTTGATATGTTTTAGGATAGTTTTCTTTTATTTTTCGGGCAGATTTTCTGTTTTTTGCAAACGAAGATATTTCCTCTTTTTCAGACAATATCTCAGATTTTTTAGTGTTTTTTTCTTGAAATTTTTCAAAAATAGATACCATATTCTTCTCCCGAATCGGTATATTGCGTTTTTTTTTAAAAATGAATCACTTAAAAAGTTTACTATAATTTTTATACACTACTTTTTCTATAGAGATATAATCAATAAATTAATTTTTAAAAAATATGGAGAAAAAATTAGAGAAGCTTTAGAAGAGAAGATTCTTGTGGAGAGTTTGCTATTGCAATCATCTTTTGATAGGGCTTGGGTATTGCACCTGCAATGCGAGCACTGAGACATAGGAAGCGAGCGGATATTGGAGGTAAAGGCAAAAGGAAAAAACGTAAGACGGATTCCTTAGAATAGAAAAGCACAACATCTGAGTTTTTAAGGAATTTTTTTGTGTCATCTAGGTGATATGTAATATTCCAAGTATGATAGCAGTTGACCGTTTTAAGAGGTATCTTATTTCTGATAAGAGACATTTCGAATACGGAAGACCTTGGATTCCCTCCTAAGTATATTAAGGGTTTTTTTTCTGTAAATAGTTCTTTTTTATCAATGATTTTCTGAGCTAGATCTATACCATTACTTGTTCCATGAAATATGCTGGAAAATCCTTTTTTTTGCGCTAGAAGTGCGCTTTTTTTTCCTACGGCAAAAAGAATTTTTTGATGATTGATATTTGGTGGTAAGGTAGTGAGAGCTTCATTGCTTGTGATTGCTATTGCGGCATATGATTCCTGAAAAGCACGGCGGACAGATTTTTTATCATAAGTGAAATACGACAATGGCATCAGGATAGGATTGAGACCCATCTCTTTGAGTCTTTGGTATGTATGGAGTGCTTTTTTTTCGGGTCTGGTGATAACAACGCGCATAACAATACTACCAATTGAACACGGTTTTGTTGGCAATGATGCGTATGTATTTTCCGGCATCCTGTCCTATATCTATCGCATCGCGACGCTTGCCATTTCGGGAGACTTCGTGAAATGATGTACCGTCAGGTGTTAGGATAATGCCGTAAAAAGATAAATATTGTCCTTCACAAGAGGCAAAACCAGCAATAGGGGTTCTGCAAGATCCATCAAGTGCAGAAAGAAATGCACGTTCACAACTTACAGCATCCCATGTTTCGACATGATTGACAGCAATAGCAAGTTTGTGTGCTCGTGTATTGTTACTATGTGTTTCAATGCAAATGGCTCCTTGTGCAGGAGATGGAGGAAAATCTTCAAGATTCAGAATCTCCTTTATCACACTCTCTTTTTTGAGTCTTTTTATTCCTGCATGTGCCAGTAAGATAGCATCAGCTTGGTTTTTTGCTAGTTTATTAAGGCGTGTTTCTATTTGTCCACGGAAATTTATAACAGATATATTTGGGCGCCATCGACGCAAGAGTGCCTGGCGACGAAGAGATGAGGTGCCAATAATACCGTTATTTGGCAGATCATTTAAGCACTTTGCGGTATGGCTTATAAACACATCATGAATATCTTCACGGGGCAAGTAAGCTGAAATTTGAAGACCTTCTGGTAATTTTACTGGCATGTCTTTGGCGGAATGGACGGCAAAATCAATTTCGCAGGAGATTAATTTTTTTTCAATTTCCTCAGTAAACAATCCTTTCCCGCCGATTTCATACAATGCTCTGTCCGTGATACGATCTCCTTGTGTAGTAATAGAGACAATTTCAAAGTTTTGTTCGGGGATTTTATGGGCGTTCATGAGGTAAGATCGAGCTTCGTAGGCGTGCTCAAGCGCTAATGGACTGCTGCGTGTTCCTATTCTAAAAGCTTTTGTTTTCATTTTTATTCATCTATTGTATGTGACCTAGGTAATGGGAATGATTTTTCTTAATGTACATAATAAAACCTGAAGTATAAAATGAAAAAAGAACACACTATTATAGGTATAGAAACCAGCTGTGATGAAACAGCTGTTGCTGTTGTCCGTCATCATAACGAGGATTCTCGCGGTGAGATTATTGCGGATATTGTTTTGTCTCAGCTGGATAAACATAATTCCTATGGAGGGGTTGTTCCTGAGATTGCTGCTCGTTCTCATGTAGAAGTTTTGGACACTTTAATCAAAGAGACTCTGTCTCATGCTAATATGCAAATTTCTGACATGGATTCAATAGCTGTTACAGCTGGTCCAGGTTTAATGGGTGGTTTAATTGTTGGACTCATGACGGCTAAGGCTATTTCGTATGCAAGTAATAAGCCTTTATATGCTATTAATCATCTAGAAGGACATCTTTTAACTGCGCGCCTAACAGACGGCGTTGATTTCCCCTATCTCGTCTTGTTGGTATCCGGCGGGCATACACAAATTTTATTGGTCAAGGATATTGCAAATTATGATCGTTGGGGGACGACAGTGGATGATGCTCTTGGTGAATGTTTTGATAAAATTGCTAAATCGCTTGGATTGCCCTATCCGGGTGGTCCTGCCATAGAAAAAACTGCCCTTATGGGAGATGAGCGACGGTTTAATTTCCCTTGTCCATTAGTGCGAGGTATGCAATTTGATTTTTCTTTTTCTGGATTAAAAACCTCCGTGCAACAGACGATACGATCTCTTTCTCCTTTAGGAGAGAAAGATATTGCAGACGTTTGTGCTTCTTTTCAAGTTACAGTGGCGCGTATTATTAGAGACAAACTTGAGAAAGGACTGGTGCGTTTTTTAAAATATTTTCCGAAAAAAAAACCTGTACTCGTTATTGCAGGAGGAGTGGCTTCTAACCGTTTTATACGATCTGTTCTTGTTGATCTTTGTGCGACGTATAATTTCCATTTTATTGCTCCACCAGCTCAATTATGTACGGATAATGCGGTGATGATTGCTTGGGCTGGTTTGGAAAGGATGGTTGCCGGTTTTTCTCCAGATGACTTGTCTGTGGCGCCACGTTCTCGCTGGCCATTAGATGAAAAATCTCTTGCTAAAATAGGATCTGGAAAGCGTGGAGCTAAAGCATGAACGATTTTCCGACGATATGTGTTGTTGGTTCTGGAGCATTTGGGTCTGCACTATCAAGTGTTATCGCTTCTCGTGGAAATTCTTGTACTACTTTGCTTGGTCGGCAAGAAAATCTTATGCAGCATTTAAAAGAAACGTTGATTCATACGAAGGCTTTGCCCGATATAAAACTTTCTCAATTTCTTCGTTTTTCAACGGATTATGAGTGCCTGTATGAAGCGGATATTGTTCTTTTTGCCGTGTCTTCCAAGGGGTATGGAGACGCTATTAGTTTTTATGGGAAGTGGTTGAAAGACTCTGCAGATATTGTCATATGCTCTAAGGGATTTGAGTGCCAAACTGGAATGTTATTGAGCGAATATTCAGAAAAAACACTGCCATCTCATCCTTTTTCAGTGCTTTCTGGTCCTGGATTTGCAGTGGATATTGCTCGGGGATTGCCTGTGGCAGTTACTTTAGCTTCAGATAATATCGATAGGTCTAAGCGTCTTTCAGAAATGCTTTCGAGCCATTCATTTCGAGTTGAGTATTCAGATGATCGTATTGGTGTTCAGCTTGGAGGAGCTTTAAAAAATGTTATTGCTATAGCAAGTGGTATTCTGGAAGGAAAAAAATTAGGAGATTCGGCACGTGCAATGCTTATTGTCCAAGGTTTATCAGAAATTGCTGAGGTTACGAAGATTCTGGGGGGGCGTGCTGATACAGTTTGGGGATTGTCTGGTTTAGGAGATTTGATGTTGACTGCTACGAGCAAGAAGTCTCGTAATTTTGCCTTTGGTATATTGCTTGGACAAGGAAAGCAGCTGGAGCTTGATAAAATAGGACTTGTAGAAGGGGCTTTGGCGGCTTCACGGATTGTTAAAATAGCAGCAGGATTTGGGCTTGAATTGCCTATTGCTAGAGCTGTATCAGATGTTGTTGCAAATCGTATTACTGTTGATGAATCCTTGGATGTGTTTTGTAGTAATTTTCTTTCTTAGATTGGGAAAAATTTGGTTTGTAGTGGAGAGATGAGATGAGGATAAAAGAAAGAAATGAGAGGGAAAGCCGAACAATAGTCTTGAGAAGTTAGAAAACTTCAAGAAAAAGAATAGATATGGACAGTGATATTTTTGATGGATGAGTGACATAACGATAAGTTCGTTCATCACTTATGGAATAGTTTCCGTTTCGTTGCGTTCCTGCTTTAGATGTGTATTCTGAATAGATTCAGCATATATAAGTATGATTTTATGGATAATTTCAAGGAGCATGATTCTTTTGTAATACCAAAATCTTATCGGATGACTTGAGATTCATCTTCTTCGGTCAAAATTTCTGATCCTTCGGATGTGCTTATTCTGCTGTTTGATATCAGGATATGAATTGGTATGGTTTTCGCTTTACATGGATTCGTATTTTAATGATTGATAGAAGGGATAGGGGGAGTGTCGTATTGGCTATTTAAATCTGAGCCGAATGTATGGTCCTGGGTGATGCAACAAGGTAAAGGGGAAGTGGGAGAAGCATGGACAGGGGTTCGTAATTATCAGGCCCGCAATAACATGAGAAAAATGCAGATTGGGGAAATAGGTTTTTTTTATCACTCCAATCAGGGGCGTGAGATTGTGGGTATTGTTGATGTTATCCGTTGTTCATATCCTGATCCAACAGCAGATGCGCTCTCTGGATGGGAATGTGTAGATATCCGTGCAGTTTGTAGTATGCCCTTGCCTGTTAGTCTTAGGGAAATAAAGGTTAATCCACGCCTTGCCAGAATGATGCTTGTTGTTTCTGCGCGGCTTTCTATTCAATCGGTAACAGAAGATGAATATTTAGAAGTATGTCGTATGGGGACACTTGATAATCCTCCATTAAGTGGTTATTTAGAATGTTAAATTTGATTGACAGGATATTCCGCTTTTCCGTGGGATGTTATGAGCAATTTAAATCTTGTAATATATATAATGTTTTTTACAAACTTGTATAAGAATTAGGCTCGGGTCAATTTTTCTAGTCTCTTTTAGTTTTTCTCTCATTGGGTAATGTGAATTGTAATGTCAAATTTTATAAAAAATAGACCGCTATCTCCGCATTTGCAAATTTATAAGCTTATTCCAACTATGTTGATGTCCATTATGCATCGTATAACTGGTGGAATTTTATATTTTGGGATGATTCTAGTGTCTTTGTGGTTTTTATCCCTAGCAACAGGTTCTGGAGCTTTCGAATTATTTAGGTTTTATGCGGATTATATGCTTTTCAAGGTGGTTTTTTTTGCGTATAGCTGGGCGGTCATACATCATATGTTAGGAGGGATTCGTCATCTTGTTTGGGACTTGGGATTCTGTTTTGAAAAGCATTTGTCCACTAGACTTGCAAAAATACACATTGTTTCTTCATCTGTGATAGTTATGGTGATATGGATGGTTAGAGCTTTTTTTATCCGCAATGAGATTTGGTAATGGATATGCGCAGTAATTTAGGACAAATTCGCGGATTGGGTTCCGCTAAGGGTGGCACAAAGCATTTTTTGAGACAAAGGATTACGGCCATTGCCAATATTCCTTTTGTTGTTTTTTCAATTGCTTTCTTGGTGATTTATAGCTCTGCTCCCTATGAAGATGTTATATCTGCTCTCTCTAATCCCTTTGTTCTTTCTATTATAGGGATAGGGATTTTTTCTGTTTTTGTACATATGCGCTTGGGTATGCAAACTATTATTGAAGACTATATTCACTCTAGATTTTTGAAGATTATATTTCTTTTTTCAAATACTTTATTTGTATTTTTTTTCGCTGCTGTATGTTTGTTCTCGCTATTAAAAATTGTGACGTTGGTATGATAATTTTATGAATAATTTTTCTGGTCAAAAGTCTTCTTATACTTATGTGGATCACTCCTACGATGTCGTAGTGGTTGGAGCTGGAGGAGCTGGATTGCGCTCTGCCTTGGGTATGGCTGAAAGAGGTTTTAAAACAGCTTGTATTACGAAAGTTTTTCCTACTCGTTCACATACAGTGGCGGCGCAGGGTGGTATTGCTGCCTCGCTTGCTAATATGACACCAGATAGTTGGCAGTGGCATCTTTATGATACCGTTAAGGGTTCTGATTGGCTCGGTGATGTTGATGCAATACAATATCTTACTATGGAGGCTCCAAAAGCTGTATATGAGCTTGAACATTATGGGGTGCCTTTTTCTCGAAATGAAGAAGGTAAGATTTATCAGCGTCCTTTCGGTGGACATATGCAGAATTTTGGAGAAGGTCCTCCAGTACAAAGGACCTGTGCAGCCGCAGATAGGACAGGGCATGCTATTTTGCATACCCTATATGGGCAGGCATTAAAAAATAATGCAGAGTTTTTTATTGAATATTTTGCTCTTGATTTGATCATAAACGAGGAAGGGCGTTGTACTGGAGTTGTCGCTTGGCAATTGGAAACGGGAGAAATTCATCGTTTTTCTGCTAAAATGGTTGTATTGGCGACCGGCGGATATGGACGTGCGTACTTTTCTGCTACATCAGCGCATATTTGTACGGGTGATGGTATTGGTATGGTTGCGCGTGCTGGATTGCCCTTGCAGGATATGGAATTTGTTCAATTTCATCCAACCGGAATTTATGGGGCTGGATGTCTCATCACTGAGGGTGCTCGCGGGGAAGGTGGGTATCTTGTCAATTCTGAAGGCGATCGTTTTATGGAGCGGTATGCTCCTTCAGCAAAGGATCTTGCTTCTCGTGATGTTGTTTCTCGTTGTATGATGATGGAGATCAGGGAAGGAAGAGGAGTTGGTAAAAACAAGGATCATATATTCCTATATTTAAATCACCTGGATCCCGCTGTTTTGCATGAGCGTTTACCAGGTATTTCTGAATCTGCAAGAATTTTTGCTGGTGTTGATGTGACGCGTGAGCCAATTCCTGTTTTACCTACTGTGCATTATAATATGGGGGGTATTCCGACGAATTATTGGGGAGAAGTTCTCAACGCGGATAGTAAAAATCCGAGTCGTCTTTTTCCAGGATTGATGGCCGTTGGTGAAGTTGGATGTGCTTCGGTGCATGGAGCGAATCGTCTTGGTTCAAATTCGTTAATTGATTTGGTTGTATTTGGTCGTGCCGCTGCTATTCGTGCTGCAGAAATTATCGATAGATCAGAGCCTATCCCTGATCTGGATATTGTTGCCTGTGATCGTATCGTTGATCGATTTGATCGTTTGAGACACGCTAATGGTACAATTCCAACAGCTGTATTGCGGGAGAAAATGCAGCGAGCAATGCAGTTGGATGCGGGAGTTTTTCGTACTCAAGAATCGTTATTATCGGGATGTCGTAGTCTTTCTGGTTTTTGGAACGAAATGGCGGATATCAAAGTATATGATCGTTCGTTGATTTGGAATTCGGATCTGATGGAATCTCTTGAATTGCAAAATTTGATGGTAAGTGCAATTACTACGGTTTATTCTGCCGAAGCTCGCAAGGAAAGCAGAGGTTCTCATGCGAGGGAAGATTATAAAGATGGAGAATTTGGTGGGCGCGATGATTTGAGTTGGCGCAAACACTCTCTTTGTTGGGTAGATTGGAAAACGGGAAATATAAGAATTGATTATCGTCCTGTTCATACTGACTTGATTTGCGAAGGGATTAATCTTTCCAAGATTGCTCCCAAAGCGCGTGTTTATTAATGGAGAAAGTTTCACATGGTTGAAATTTTATTGCCGAAAAAATCTCGGGTAAAACGTGGAAAAACATGGGGTATTCCTGATAAGGCAAAGCGCTTGCGTGAATATCGCATTTATCGTTGGAGTCCAGATAATGATGATAATCCCCGTATTGATACCTATTACATTGATATGGATGATTGTGGTCCCATGGTGTTGGATGGTCTTTTATGGATTAAGAATAAAATTGATCCGACTTTGACGTTGCGACGCTCTTGTCGTGAAGGAATCTGTGGTTCCTGTGGTATGAATATAGACGGTACGAATACTTTAGCTTGTACCAAAGAGATGAGGGAAATAAAGGGAGCCGTTAAGATATATCCTCTTCCTCACATGTTTGTTGTCAAAGATCTTGTTGTGGATATGTCATATTTTTATGCGCAACATAGGTCAATTGAACCTTGGCTTAAAACTGTTTCTCAAACTCCTGCTAAAGAAACGTTACAGAGTCATGAGGATCGTCAAAAGCTAGATGGCCTTTATGAATGTATTATGTGTGCTTGTTGTTCTACTTCCTGTCCTAGTTATTGGTGGAATGGAGATCGATATCTTGGACCTGCCGTGTTGTTGCAAGCGTATCGTTGGTTAATCGATTCGCGAGATGAAGCGCAAGGTGAGCGTCTTGATAATCTTGAGGATCCTTTCCGTTTATATCGCTGTCATACAATTATGAATTGCGCTCAGAGTTGTCCTAAAGGATTAAATCCAGCCAAGGCGATTGCGGAAATTAAAATGATGATGTTGGAACGTCAAATATAGCGTTTCTATTTTTTTGTTGAGAAAAATTTTTGAGGATATGCTTATTTTTTCGGGGTATATGTTATGGAGATGAAAAGATTTTTTTAGAGAGGTTAGGAATCGTTAATGCAATTTTTCCGTTTTGTTTTTTTAGTTTTTTATACCTTATCTTTTTCCGGTTGTGTAGATACCTTTTTTGCTTCCAAAGTCCCTCTGGATTCTGCTCCGAAGGATTCTGAATTTTCGATTCGATCAGAGCCTCTTCCTCCGCCTTTACCTTCTAATTTCAATGAACATGGATTCCTTGAGAAAGGAAAAGACAAGAATAAAGTGAACAGATTGATGATTGGTATGTGGAATATATCCGTACATGACACTCAATGTAATTTGATTTTGACGCTTACTAAGTTGAATAGGAATTTCCGTGCTGCTACTCAAGGATGTTATGGTAAATTAGCTTTATTGGCATCTTGGCATTTTTCTGATGATCGTCTTGAGTTAAAAAATCGTAAAGGCGACAATATTATTGTTTTGCAAAAGATTACTGATAAATATTTTGAAGGGACTTTTAAAGGAGAGGAGAGCAAAGTGTCCATCAATCGAGGATAATTTTTAATATGTGGAGTTTTGATGTGTGGTTATCTAGTTTTTATTTTTAAATGTCCGGTATATTGAGATCTTTTCGTATCGTAAGGGATAGACTTGCGGAACTTATTCATGATGGGAAATTGCGGCATGATCCTGGACAAGAGAGAATTGCAGCGTCGTTTGATCGTGTTTTAGATGATTTTTATAAACGGAAAGATCTCCGCAAATGGAGATCGTGGTTATTGAGTTTTTTCCAAAGAAGGTCTCATTGTATTAAAGGACTTTATCTCTACGGTGATGTTGGGCAGGGAAAGAGTATGCTTCTGGATCTGTTTTTTACACTGGCTCCCGTAGAGAAGAAACGCAAGTTTCATTTTTACGAATTTATGGAAGAGGTTCATCGCCGTATAGCGATGCATCGTAAAAAGTTGGGTTCGGGAGAGTCGCAAGAGTACGATCCCATACTGCCGGTAGCAGCCTCTATTGTCGCGGAAGCTAGTCTTTTATGTTTTGATGAATTCATGGTGACGGATGTTGCAGATGCCGTGATTTTATCGCGATTGTTTTCTGAGCTGTTTGCACGGAACTGTGTTTTAGTTGCAACATCCAATGTCGCTCCGGAAAATCTCTATAAAGATGGGATTAATCGTGATATTTTTGTGCCATTTATTGCCCTTTTAAATCAAACGGTTGAAGTGATTTCTTTAGATTCAGGACAAGATTATCGCCGAAAAAAATCTTTGATTTTTCCGATTTACGTAACTCCACTTAACGCATTGAGTGCAGAGATTATGGATAAGTTGTGGATTGAGATAACAGCAGGCAATACTTTTTGTTCTACGGATATTCTAGCGAAGGGAGGGTATAACATTCATGTTCCTGCTTTTTGCGGAAAAATAGCACGCTTTTCTTTTTTGAATCTTTGTGGTAGGCACTTTTCGGCTAGTGATTTTTTAGAGATAGCAACGCGTTTTAGTATTGTTTTTATAGATGATGTGCCAATTCTGGGTGAAGATCGGCGCGATTGGATGAAGCGTTTTATTATGCTTATTGATGTGTTTTATGAGTGTAATATTTGTTTGATAATGTCTTCTGAAGCAGATATAGAAGATTTTTTTTCGTGTAAATCGGGAATAGAAGGATTTGAGTTTAACAGAACGGTTTCCCGCCTATTTGAGATGTGCAGTGAATCATATGTTTCCAATCATAAAATAGTCGTAGATGTTTGTAATAAGGTTTTTCCATTGAAGACATAGATTGTTTATTTTGATACTATATGATTATTCGGAATAGTGCTGTAGTTTTTTATATTAAAACAATATTTTTTTATGAGAAGGACGGATTAAATGGCGCCAAATAAGATTTCTCTTATAGGCTTTGGAATGATAGGGGGAGTACGTTAGCACATCTTATTTCGCTTGTTTCCAATCATAAAATAGTCGTAGATGTTTGTAATAAGGTTTTTCCATTGAAGACATAGATTTTTTTATTTTGATACTGTATGATTTTCGGAATAGTGCTGTAGTTTTTTATATTAAAACAATATTTTTTTATGAGGGGGATGGATTAAATGGCGCCAAATAAAATTGCTCTTATAGGTTCTGGAATGATAGGGAGTACGTTAGCACATCTTATTTCGCTTAAGGAGATAGGAGATGTGGTTCTATTTGATATCGTTGATGGAATGCCTCGCGGAAAAGCTCTTGATATTTCTGAATCCTCTCCCATTGAAGGTTTTGATGGAAAATTGAGTGGCTCTAGTGATTACAAGGATATTGAAGGAGCAGATGTTTGTATCGTTACGGCAGGAATTCCACGCAAGCCTTCCATGAGCCGAGATGATTTGCTTGCTGATAATTTAAAAACAATTGAGAAAGTAGGCGAAGGGATTCGCAAGTATGCTCCTTCTGCATTTGTAATTTGTATTACGAATCCTCTTGATGCTATGGTATGGGCGCTGCAAAAATTCTCTGGTTTGCCAGCGAATATGGTTGTTGGTATGGCTGGCGTTTTGGATTCTTCTCGGTTTCGATATTTCTTGGCGCAGGAATTTGGTGTATCAGTTGAATCTGTTACTGCTCTTGTTTTGGGAAGTCATGGGGATTCCATGGTTCCTATGTTGAAATATGCTACGATATCCGGAATTCCTGTTCTTGATCTTGTAAAGCTTGGTTGGAGTACAGAAGAAAGAATCGATCGGATTGTTAAGAGAACTCGTGAGGGTGGTGGCGAGATTGTTGGATTGCTTGGATCTGGTTCTGCTTATTATGCCCCTGCTTCTTCTGCCATAGCAATGGCTGAATCTTACTTAAAGGACAAGAAGAGTGTTCTTCCTTGTGCTACTCTTCTGTCTGGGCAATATAACGTAGATGGTTTTTACGTTGGCGTTCCGGTGATTATTGGTCGTGGCGGTGTAGAAAAAATTATCGAGTTGAATATTTCTTCCGAGGATAAAAATATATTTGAAAAGTCAATTGAATCTACCGTTAATTTATGTGAATCGTGCGTCAAACTTGTTCCTTCTCTAAGATAAAAATCTCTGTGGAATTATTATGGATATTCATGAATATCAAGCCAAAGCTTTGTTGAAAAAATACGGTATTCCTGTTGCTGAAGGGGTTGTCGTTTTTTCTGTTGAGGATGCAAAATCGGCTGTCGAAAGTCTTCCTGGTCCCTTATATGTCGTTAAGAGTCAGATTCATGCTGGAGGCCGTGGTAAGGGAAGATTCAAAGGATTTTCTTGTGATTCTAGGGGTGGAG
>NZ_JACETX010000021.1:18659-22598 GCF_014048425.1 Candidatus Liberibacter sp.
GTCGTTAAGAGTCAGATTCATGCTGGAGGCCGTGGTAAGGGAAGATTCAAAGGATTTTCTTGTGATTCTAGGGGTGGAGTGCGGTTGGAAAAATCCGTTGAATCTGTTGTTGCAGATGTTCGGGAGATGCTTGGTGCTACGCTTGTTACGAAGCAGACTAGTTCTGTAGGCAGCAAAGTTAGCTGTTTGTATATTGAGGATGGAGCAAATATTCTTCGAGAACTTTATCTTTCAATTCTTGTGAATCGTTGCTCTGGACAGGTTGCCTTTGTTGTTTCTACCCAAGGGGGAATGGATATTGAGGAAGTTGCTAGGGATTTTCCGCAGAAAATTTTTAAATTACCAATTGATCCTATCCATGGCGTAACATCTGAGGATGTTGTCAGTTTATGTGAAGCTCTTGAATTAGAAGGGAAGGCTCGCGTCGATGGTGAGATTCTCTTCCCTAATTTGTATAGAGCGTTTTGTGAAAAAGATATGAGCTTGCTAGAAATCAATCCGTTGATTGTTATGGAAGATGGTCATCTTAGAGTTTTGGATTCCAAGGTTTCTTTTGACGATAATGCACTATATCGACAGGCGGATATTCAGGAATTGCGGGATATATCCGAGGAAAACAGTAGAGAAATAGAGGCTAGGAAACATGATCTTTCCTATATAGCGCTTGACGGGAATATAGGCTGTATGGTCAACGGTGCTGGTTTAGCAATGGCTACTATGGATATTATCAAGATTTATGGAGGGGAGCCAGCTAATTTTCTTGATGTTGGAGGAGGGGCTGATAAAGACAAAGTTGCTTCTGCTTTCAAGATTTTAACGTCTGATTCTTCTGTAAAAGGAGTTCTGGTTAATATATTCGGAGGAATTATGAGATGTGATGTCCTTGCGCAAGGTGTTTTATCTGCGATCAAGGAAGTTGGCATAAATATTCCTCTTGTTTTGCGTCTTGAGGGGGCTAATGTAGATCTTGGTAATAAACTTATCGCTGATAGTGGTTTGAATGTTATTGCGGCAGTTGACCTTGATGATGCTGCTCAGAAAATAGTTAATGCAGTGAAGGGGAGTTAAATTTCGTGTCTATCCTAGTAGATAAGAATACGAAGGTTCTTGTGCAGGGATTAACAGGTAAAGCAGGGACGTTTCACACAGAACAGTCTATTCTATATTGTAATACGCAGATTGTTGGTGGGATACACCCTAAGAAAGGTGGTTGTTTTTGGTCTGGAGCTGGTGCACGTTTGCCTGTCTTTGCTTCGGTTTCTGAGGCTAAAGAGCGTACGGGAGCCAATGCTTCTGTCATATATGTTCCGCCTAGTGGATCCTATGATGCTATCATTGAAGCTATTGATGCGGAAATTCCCTTGATCGTTTGTATAACTGAGGGCATTCCGGTTCTGGATATGGTAAAGATAAGGGCTCGGATTAGGAAATCTTCTTCGCGGCTTATTGGTCCTAATTGTCCTGGTCTTTTGACGCCTGAGGAATGTAAAATAGGTATTATGCCGGGTTCTATTTTTCGCAAGGGATCAGTTGGCATTCTCTCTCGTTCAGGTACTCTTACCTATGAAGCTGTATTTCAAACTTCGCAGGAGGATTTGGGTCAGAGTACGGCTGTTGGTATTGGGGGTGATCCTGTTAAAGGCTCTGAATTTATAGACATTCTTGAAATGTTTTTGGCGGATGAGGACACTCAATCAATCATTATGGTTGGTGAAATTGGAGGGTTGGCGGAGGAAGAAGCTTCTCAGTTTCTAAAAGATGAGGCTAAGCGTGGGCGTAAGAAGCCGATAGTTGGTTTTGTTTCTGGTAGGACAGCCCCTCCTGGTCGCACTATGGGGCATGCTGGTGCTGTGATTTCCGGAGGAAAGGGTGGAGCTGAAGATAAAATTGCAGCAATGCAAGAGGCTGGCATACACATTGCGCCATCTCCTGCCCGTATTGGAAGAACCCTTGCAGAAGTTTTGAATAGTTTATGAGTTTTTAGATTTTTTATGTTTATATTATTACCAGGAAGAGAATAGGGAAAAGGATAATGCAGAAATATTCCAGTGAAAGACTTTCTCTTTCTTCTTTTTTAGATGGTTCCAACTATTCTTATGTTGAGAGTTTATATAAAAATTATAAAGAAAATCCTTTAAGTGTCGGTGATGAATGGCGTTCGCTATTTTTATTGCTTGATAAGAATCCTGAGCATTTAGATCGACTGGGAGAGAATTCGCAGCGTTTTTTAAAAGATAAAAAGATTGCAGGAGATGTTGTTTCCGGAGAAGAAAAGGATGATTTTATTTCTTCAAACAATGATCAATCCGTCAAAGATTTTTATCGGGTTATGATGATGGTAGAAGCCTATCGTACTCGCGGGCATTTTAATGCTCGTCTTGATCCTTTAGGGTTGGCTTCTCCTTCTGTAGACTTACAGGATTTGTCTCCTTCGTATTATGGTTTTACGGAGGTTGACTATGAGCGTAGAATTTTCATGGATGGTGTATTAGGTCTTGAGTATTCTATTATCCCTGAGATTAAGGAAATTCTTTCTCAGCTGTATTGTTCTACTATAGGTGTGGAATTCATGCATCTTTCCAGTTTTGAAGAGAGAGATTGGATACAAAATGCGATTGAAAAAGGCGGCGTATTAGATGATTTATCGGCAGATCAAAGGAAAGGCATACTAGGTAAACTTATTGAAGCCGAGGGTTTTGAAAATTTTATTGATGTCAAGTACAAGGGAGCTAAGCGTTTTGGCATTGATGGTAGCGAAGTCATTATTCCTGCCCTAGAAGCTATTATTAAAGAGGGGGTTCAGCAAGGAGTAGTAGATGTCGTTATGGGCATGTCCCATCGTGGACGTTTGAATGTCTTATCGCAAGTGGTAGGAAAGCCGCAACGCGCCATATTATATGAATTCAGAGGAGCGGATTCCAATTCTACTGATGTAGGGCATTCAGGAGATGTTAAATATCATCTTGGAGCTTCTTGTACGTGTCAGATTTCTGGTAAAGATATAAATATATCTCTTATGAATAATCCTTCTCATCTTGACTTTATTGATTCTGTAGTCATGGGAGGGGCTAGAGCCAGACAAGACATCATTGCAGATATTCCTGGCGGAGAATATAGTGTTCCTTTGCAAGATCGCTCCAAAGTTTTGCCGATTCTTGTTCATGGAGATGCTGCTTTTGCAGGGCAAGGGATAGTTTCTGAGGTTTTGGGATTATCTGGTTTGTCGGGATATACTGTCGCAGGTAATGTGCATCTTATTGTGAATAATCAGATCGGATTTACTACTAATATGTCTTCAGGTCGTTCTTTTCCATATCCTTCAGATATTTCTAAAGCGCTTTCTATTCCGGTTTTTCATGTTAACGGAGATGATCCAGATTCTGTGATTCGCGTAGTTAGAATAGCTACGTTGTTTCGTATGAAGTTTCAAAAGTCAGTTGTAATAGATGTATTGGGCTATCGACGTCTTGGGCATAATGAGGGTGATGAACCGTCGTTTACGCAGCCTAAGATGTATAAGACGATACGATCACATCAGTCTGTAGTTCAGTTATATGCGGATCGTCTTATTCGTGAAAAGATTGTTTCTGCAAAAGAAGTTCAATCTTTGAAGGATGATTGGCGTTTATATCTGGAAGGTGAATTTAAGGCTAGTGATAACTATCGTCCTGAAGAAAGGAACGATTCTTTTTGTTCAACTCCGTTGATTGTCAAACGTAAAGAGAAAAAAGGATTGCAGAAGACTTCTGTCCCTCAAGATCTTCTCAAGGAAATAGGTTCTAAACTGTGCTATATTCCGAAATCTTTCAATCTGCACAAGGTTGTTGGGCGTCTCATAGAAAATCGTAAAAAGATGATTGAGGAAGGAATGGGAGTGGATTGGGCTATGGCGGAAGCTTTGGCTTTTGGTTCTCTTTGTATTGAAGGTTATAAGGTGCG
>NZ_JACETX010000001.1 GCF_014048425.1 Candidatus Liberibacter sp.
TGCCTGTGGAGGAATACACAATTAAGCTGTCCAATAAAGCAGGAACCCACTGAGGTGAGCCATACAATAGTATGAACGCAGAAATCAGTTGACGTTAACCGTATGTGTATTATTATCAAGACAATATTTTCTCGAATCTTTTGTTTGAAACTAAAGGGCTTGACACTTATAGGGGGATTAATTCCCCTGCTAGCGAAAAGCTTTGGGGGATACACGCAAAAATGCACCTAATTTGTCAATCGTTTAAGTTCCGAGACTGGTCTTTATGCGCAACTAAGATAATCAAAGCGGCGCTTCTGGTCTCTTTTACCGATTTGATGAGTAGTTGCTATCATGCTCCTATCATCAGTTCTGGTGAGCATATTTCCAAACCATCGTCGTTTCTCCACCGTTCTCGCGAATATGTCATCATGTCTCTTGGCCCTCCCTCAACGATCTCGACCTCAACAAAAACTTTCTATTATATTTCGCAGAAACGGATACGTCTCTTTGATTTTTTGAAACCGAAGATTATGAATCGGGATGTGGTCGCGATCCGATTTGGAAACGATAATCGCGTAATGGATATCAATCATTACTCCCTAAAAGATGGGAAAGTATTCAACATGCTTTCGACAACAACTCCTGCTCCAATCAACGAAGAAAGAAGTTTGTTGCAAGATTTTTTACCAACGATGGGTGAAAAATAATGGCAATAAATTCGGATATTTCCAAAAAAAACCATGATAAATCGTCATGCGATGTTTTTTTTCCATTGTTACCCTATCCATTTCCCGAAAAGATAAAAGGAGTTCAGGTTGTTCGCCGCAATGGGTTAGTGACGCCTTTTGATCCTTCAAAAATAAGTCTTGCAATCATGAAGGCATTCGTTGCCGTTGAAGGAAAAGGGGCAGCAGTTTCAAGTCGCGTCCAAAATAGCATTCAGGATCTTACTAATAAAACCGTTGAAAGGCTATTGCGCCATTGTATCGCCAATCCTATTGCTCACATTGAGGATATTCAAGATCAAGTAGAGCTTTCCTTGATGCGCAGCGGATATCACAAGGTTGCCAGAGCGTATGTTTTATACCGTGAAGAGCGTTCGGATCTCCGCACTACAGAGCTACAATCGCAAAGTAGTACACCAGTCACCATGCCAAGTTTGCAAATCAAGTTAGACACAGGAACCCTCTGTCCTTTTGATTCTAAAAGATTAGAATCTGTCGTTGAGGAAGCCTGTCAAGGATTAGAAGATGTTTCACACGAGATAATACTCACCGAAACCTATAAAAGTTTATATGATGGTATCAATGAAACCGATTTAGAGCTTGCTCCTATCTTTGCGACACGCGTTCTTATTGAGAAAGAACCTAACTATGCTAAGGTTTGTGCTCGTTTGCTTTTGGATAAATTGCGCCGTGAAGTTTTGACCAGCATCTATAAAGAGTCTAAAAAAGCTACGCATCAGGAAATGATTCTCTTGTATCCAGGATATTTTGACGATTACATAAAAAAGGGTATTGCCACTGGATTACTTTCTCCCGCTTTATCTGATTTTAATCTTGATCTTCTGGCAGCGGCTCTCAAACCCCAGCGTGATTTTCAATTTGAATATCTCGGTCTTCAAACACTTTATGACCGCTATTTTCTGCATGTTAATGGTGTTCATTTCGAAATGCCTCAAGCTTTCTTTATGCGCATCGCTATGGGACTTTCCTTGAAAGAGAAGGATAAAGAAGAAAAAGCCATTGAATTTTATAATCTTCTTTCTTCTTTTCATTTTATGTGTTCTACACCAACGCTATTTAATTCTGGCACGTGTCGCCCTCAACTTTCGTCATGTTTTATATCAACGATATCCGACGATCTTCGTGAAATCTTTAAATCTATACAAGACAATGCCCTTCTTGCTAAATACTCTGGTGGCATCGGGAACGATTGGACATCCGTCCGTGGTCTTGGCTCTCTTATTCGGGGAACCAATGGAAAAAGCCAAGGCATAGTCCCTTTCCTCAAGGTTGCAAATGATACTGCTGTCGCAGTCAATCAGGGAGGAAAACGCAAAGGAGCAGTTTGTGCTTACTTGGAAACGTGGCATATTGATATTGAAGAGTTTTTAGAGCTTAGAAAAAATACTGGTGATGAGCGTAGGCGTACTCACGATATGAATACTGCGAATTGGATTCCTGATCTCTTCATGAAAAGAGTAGAAAATGATGAGTTATGGTCGTTATTTTCCCCTGATGAGACCAGTGATCTACACGATTTATATGGTCTTTCTTTCGAAAAGGCATATCTTGCCTATGAAGAAAAAGCGAAACAAGGGAAAATGAAAGTCTTTCGTAGAATTTCGGCTGTGAGTTTATGGCGTAAAATGCTTACAATGCTTTTTGAGACCGGACATCCATGGATTACCTTCAAGGATTCTTGCAATATTCGGTCACCACAGCGACATGTTGGCGTGATACATTCTTCAAACCTTTGTACAGAAATTACATTGCATGCGTCCAAAGATGAAGTGGCAGTCTGTAATCTTGGTTCAGTGAATCTAGTTGCTCATCTTCTTCCCAATGGTATTGATTATGATAAGCTGGCTAAAACTGTTCGTACAGCATTGAGAATGCTTGATAATGTTATTGATATTAATTTTTATACAATTCCTGAAACCAAAACATCGAATTCTAAACATCGCCCTATCGGACTCGGCATCATGGGTTTTCAGGATGTATTGCATGCGTTGCGTATTCCATACGAAAGCGAGGAAGCTGTGGATTTGGCTGATCAGAGTATGGAATATATATCTTTTCATGCCATTGCAGCTTCAACCGATCTTGCAGAAGAACGCGGTCGTTACAAAAGTTTTGAGGGATCTTTATGGTCACAGGGAATATTGCCTATCGATTCTATTCAATCTTTGGCTGATGCACGTGGCGCTGAATTAAACGTTGATAGATCTGCACGATTGGATTGGGATTTTCTGCGGAAACGAGTTGTATCTGTTGGTATGCGCAATTCGAATTGTCTGGCAATTGCACCTACAGCGACAATTTCTAACATCTGTGGCGTATCGCAATCTATTGAACCCTCCTATCAAAATCTTTTTGTCAAATCAAATATGTCTGGCGATTTTATTGTTATTAACTCTGCGCTGATACGCGATTTAAAGGAACGAGATCTCTGGGACGATACCATGATCTCTGATTTAAAATATTGTGATGGAAGTATCGAAAAAATAAGCCGCATTCCAAAAGATCTTAAAGAAATATATGCAACAGCCTTTGAAATCGATCCTATCTGGTTAATTAAAGCCGCTTCAAGAAGACAAAAATGGATTGATCAAGCTCAGTCATTGAATTTATACCTTTCCAATCCGAGTGGAAATAAATTGGATTTTATCTATCGTCAGGCTTGGCTAATGGGTTTAAAGACAACATATTACTTACGTACACGTTCAGCAACACAAGTCGAAAAGTCCACATTAGAAGGCGTCGATGGTAAGTTAAATGGAGTCTCTATATCGTCTTCTAATCAATCTAGTGTATCTTCTTGTAAGGAAGATAGCTTTGGTTGTGAAGTCTGTCAGTAATCAGAAAGAAGCATTATCATGAGCAGCACCAATCCGTTTAATCTTAACTTTACCGAAAAACCATCTTCTCCTAGTCGACCTTCTGAGAATATAGGGTTAGGACCTGTACAACGCGGTGCCGCACGCATTGATGTAGATGAAAAAAGGATGATCAATGCCCGCTCTGATGTCAATCAACTTTTACCTTTAAAATATAAATGGGCTTGGGAAAAATATCTAGCCGCTTGTAATAATCACTGGATGCCAACAGAAGTTTCTATGCAAGCAGATATTGCCCTATGGAAATCGGATAATGGTCTCACAGAAGATGAACGTCGTATGATCAAGCGTAATCTTGGATTTTTCGCATCATCTGAAAGTCTTGTTGCCAATAATATCATTTTGGCTATATATCGGAATCTTTCTAATCCAGAGTGTCGCCAATATCTTTTAAGGCAGGCTTTTGAAGAAGCCGTCCATACGCATACATTTCAGTACATTGTAGAAAGTCTCGGTCTTGATGAAGGAGAATTATTCAACATGTATCGTGAAGTCCCATCTATTACTGATAAAGCCAGCTGGGCATTGCGGTATACGAGAAATCTTGGAGATCCCTCTTTCGCTACTGGTACGACTGAACAGGATCAAGATTTTCTGCGAGATCTTATTGCTTTCTACGTGGTTTTCGAAGGAATGTGGTTTTATACAGGCTTTGCACAAATCCTATCTCTAGGCAGAAATAATAAGATGATAGGGATTGCAGAACAATATCAATATATCTTGCGAGATGAATCGGTCCATCTCAACTTCGGCATTGATGTAATTAACCAGATAAAGATTGAAAATCCACATTTATGGACAGAATCTTTTCAAAAAGAGGTGCAAGAAATGCTGGAGTATGCGGCTATTCTTGAATCTTCTTATGGAAGAGATACTATTCCTCGGGAATCGCTCGGCATGAATGCCGAGTTATGCGAGCAATACATGCGCTTTATAACCAATCGTAGATGTACACAGATTGGACTTTCCACTGTTTTTGATAAAACATCGAATCCTTTTCCGTGGATGAGTGAATCCATAGATATCCCAAAAGAAAAAAACTTTTTTGAAACGCGTGTGAACGAATATCAAAATGGCGGAACTTTGTCTTGGGATTGATGATTTTCAGAAAATAAACACTCCGCATTAGAAAAAAAATTCAAAAACTATTTTTACGGGGATTTTTTTACAGGGTTTAATGAACCTTTTTTATACTTAAAACGGTAATAACGCTATATAATATGAAGAAATGAAGAAAAATAATCCTAAATGTCCAGTTTTATTCTAAATCCACCATCTTACGACGTGCTAATAGGTTGTAGGATGAAGAAAGATTCACAAACCATGATAAGATTTAAAAAGAGGATTGATAGGCTCGTTAAGAAATCAATGAGCGCTTTGGGAAATTTTTAAAAAACTTTATACACATCCAATCGAAAATACCAAAACTGAAAATCAAAATCAGAAACGTTGCAAACCTCCAAAAACAATAGGCTATTATTATAATTGTGACATCAGCAATAGCGAGGCTCTTTGAGATATAATGCACTTCATCTTATGATTGTGCTCTATTTTCCTAATCTCCTTTTTCAAAAGCAGGTTATTATAGTATCCTTAACTTCTCGTCTTCAAAATAAATCCCTTGAGTTTTTTAAAGAAACCCATAGCGGCTATCATGGGATTCTTCTTCATAATCCCTTTTTCCTAAAAATCCTGGGCTAAATTTATAAGAAGCCCTTGCAAAAATTAAAGGCAAAATAATCCATGACTGATAAATGTATTTCATCGCATCCTACACAAACAAAGAGAACTTGTTGCTTCTCTTATGGAGTAATATTCAACTCCCCTGCTTAAACAATCAATGTTTATATGCTCATAACATCTGCTTTGAATCACGATAAGCAGTGAATCTCAAGTCTTTAAAAAAACCTTGATCAGATCAATCCAACAAGATTAAGGAAATATTTATGATCTCAGAACAAATAGTTGTATCTACCAACAAGTAACTTATGGATTACCCACAAAAATATTTGGAGAGAAAATACAAAGAATTGTTGTAGTACATGTCAATTAACAACATCGAAATCTTTTGCATAGGATATGCAAAAACGAATCCAATCTCCACTAATCTTCAAGGAAAAAAATCCAGAGAATGCCACTGAAACCCCCGCTTTGTGTTTTGGATTGATCCCAAGAATATTCACCTAATGGATGCTATCTCAATAAATAATGAGAGAATTTTTGCAAAACGCAAAAAATACGCTATGGCTTGCTTTTGTAAAGCTTCCTTATCCTCCACAAGTCACAAAAGATAAAAATCTGTGAAACGAAGTCAATGGAATAATATGCAGAGTAAAACGAATCCTGTTCTTAAAAATATAAAACCATGCGAATCTATAAAATACCATCTTACTATCAGATTTTTAATAAATAAGTGTATTTATTTCATCTACTGTGTTCCATACACGTTCTTAAAATCAAAGATCCTACTCTCAATAATCAGCTCATGGAGTTATAAAATAACCCTCGTAATTTCGACTGATTCAAATACCAATAAGTCCCAAGGATTGTACAATAACAGGCAATATAACGAATGAATCGATGATATTGAATTATACTGGAGAAATTCCCCAATCGCTCTCACAAAGAAAACTGAACATCATAGACAATAAACCTCAACCTACCCAATCGTAGCAGGCATAATCTGTCGAGTTAGTGTCGCATGAAAGGGAAGTAGAAGTTATTTCTGAAAAGATTGAAGATACGAGGCTATATTGTCCAACATGGGGAGTAGTGTAAGTTGAGGGTGATGACTTAGAAGAATGATCTGTTCCTGAAAGATGAGCGATTCTGGTATTTCGGGTGCATCTGTTCAAAAGCGCAAAGATTCTATTGATCGTAGCACTGATGCTCCTGTCCGGATGTATTTTCGTAATATGGGAATTGCAATCCTCTATAACGATTTAATTCTCTCTATAAAAAATCAATAATCCAGAAAGCTTCTCAATTTTTTTGAACGACTAGGATGCTTTAATTTTCGGATCGCCTTTGCTTCAATTTGACGAATGCGTTCGCGGGTAACACAAAACTGCTTTCCAACCTCTTCAAGAGTGTGATCCGTATTCATTCCTATACCAAAACGCATACGCAATACCCGCTCTTCCCGGGCGGTTAAAGTTGCAAGAACACGAGTAGTAGTTTCACGCAAATTAGACTGAATAGCAGCATCTACCGGAGATACCGCATTCTTATCTTCTATAAAATCTCCGAGATGCGAAGCGTCTTCATCACCTATAGGTGTCTCTAAAGAAATCGGTTCCTTAACGATTTTTAAAATTTTTCGAACTTTTTCCAAAGGCATAGCAAGCTTTTCTGCCAACTCCTCAGGCATAGGTTCGCGACCAATTTCATTCAACATCTGACGCGATGTCCGAACAATTTTATTGATCGTCTCAGTCATATGAACGGGAATCCTGATCGTACGAGACTGATCAGCTATAGAACGCAGTACACACTGTCTAATCCACCATACTGCATACGTTGAAAATTTAAAACCTCGCTCATACTCAAACTTTTCAGTAGCTTTCATCAAGCCAATATTACCTTCTTGAATAAGATCCAAGAATTGCAATCCACGATTTGTATACTTCTTAGCAACAGATATAACGAGACGAAGATTAGCTTCAACCATCTCCTTTTTGGCAATACTCGCCTCACGTTCACCTTTTTGGACCATCAACACAATCCGCCGAAATTCACCGACTGATATCCCCGTTTCGGATGAAATTCCATTAATCTCATTCCTAATTTCTACAATAGAATCCAACTTATCAGAAACAAAACTTTTCCATCCGCGATCAGGAAAACTTTTTATACGCTCCAACCAATTTGGATCAAGCTCATAACCTTGATATTGCTTTAGGAAAACATCACGCTTAATTCCATGCGATTCAGCTAATCGCAATAATTTACCTTCATTATGCACAATTCGTTTTGAAATATCATAGAGCTGTTCGACCAACACATCAATGCGATTCTGATTAAGGGAAAGTGATCTAACCAGCTCAATCAACTTGTCTTTTAACTTTATATGTTCTGAAGATCTCTTGCCACTATCCTGATTGATTGCAGCATCTTGCAACTGACGCAATTGTTTATAGGTCTCAGCGATTTCATCAAGCGTAAGCATGACTTGTGGTCGCAGTTGATCTTCCATAGCAGAAAGAGTTTGTGTAGAATCGTCTTCATCTTCATCATCTTCATCTTCATCTAAAATGCCGTCCCTATCAACATCACTCATTCCTGTAATATTGTCACCATCACCGTTCTTTTTCTGAGAAGTAGCCTCTCCCTTTTCACTTGCATGGAGGCGATCCCTTCCAGATTCTGAATCCTGAAAATTCACAACCTCTTTGGCTTCTGGACCAGCGCATGCTGCTTCAAGATCTATAATTTCCCGCAAAAGAGTGGTGCCATCATTTAATTCATCACGCCAAATAATAAGAGCTTGGAAGGTCAGAGGACTTTCGCATAAACCCGCTATCATTGTTTCACGACCAGCTTTTATCCGCTTGGCTATTGCAATTTCCCCTTCACGCGATAATAATTCGACAGATCCCATCTCACGTAAATACATCCGGACAGGATCATCAGTACTACGATCAACAGAATCTTTGCGCTTTTGGACAGATGCAATCGAACTACTAGAATCGTTCAACTCTAAGGCATCCTCAGATCCTTCTTCTAAGTCATCACCCTCAACTACACTAATCCCCATATTAGACAACATAGCCATTGTATCTTCAATCTTCTCAGAATTAACCTCTTCAGAGGGAAGAACGGCATTCAATTCATCTATCGTCACATAGCCACGCCGCTTAGCAATCTTAATTATTTTTTTTAAAGAATCATCCGCACCATCAAGAACAGGAAAATCTACGGAATTATTATACTCAATATTAGAATCTCTATTTTTCTTTCCACTTATTGCTATCGACATAGATCCCCACCATTTCTCACTATGATATTTAAAAACAAAATCTTAATCATCTATCTAAACGAATCACGAAAAATACTCGCTCTCTCTAGTAAGACGACTTCTACTGCCATCACAGCACCCTACCGCCACCAATCCATTCTCAAAAGAAAACTGTGGAATTATAGCCTTAGAAAACAAAAACACCACATCTCAATACAAAGAATAGCCCTCCATTAACTCTGTACTTTGTATTTATACCCTATCTTTTTTACACTAAGGGAATATATCTTATCTAGGATATCTGTTCAAAATAGCAAGCCTTTAAAATCTAAACGCAATACCCAAAACCCGTTCTCAGCAATATACCAATACTTTCCTATTTTATCTTTAAAAATAAATAAAATTCCAAAAAAGATATCCAGCATACTTAAAATCTATTCTTGCAGTATTATGGATTCATATCTGCTGAAGAATATGGTATCATCCTTGCATAAAAATTTATAGAAGCTGTAATTTTGCCAGAATCTTTCTTTGCTATATAGGCAAATCTCTTTCAAACAGCCAAAATAAGCAATCGAAAAACCGTCCTAATGCATGAAGGCACAAGTGGTATAGGAGTTGCTGCAATTCAATTGGCTGTTGCTTGCGAAGCCACGGTTTACATAATAGCCAGATCACAAGAAAAAAGATATCCCTAATGTCTCTAAAGTTGATCATTTTATATGATCCGTACCAAAGACCAAAGCATAGCTCTTCAAATACACCTCGTTTCCTCTTCAGATGCAAAGACTTGTGCAATAACCAGAGAAATTGAATAACGTAAATCTGTTTAAATTTTCGGTATTTCGGTGATTTATTTTGAAGAAATCGGATCTCCCCGTATCTCATCTACTCTTTCACCTCTAGACGTGTGACTAGAAAGAACAATCTGCACACCAAAACGATCTCATTCGTATACATGCATGAAACGATTTTCAAAAATCGTTTCAATAATCTCAGAAACAATGGTATGCTCATACTTATATATCGTAATCGGGTGATTCCTTACTATGAAAAAAAAAAATCAATATCAATTCGGTGTACGTGGCGTAACAGACTGGAAAAAAGCTGCACAGTGGCTCGCAGAACGCGGGATTGAAGATATTGAGTGCATTACGCCAGATTTAGCAGGCATGCCACGCGGCAAAATGATGCCATCATCAAAATTCGTCTCTAACATACCTCTAGCCCTACCTTCAGCAATCTACCGCCATACTATTTCTGGAGAATCTCTTAAATCACCTCCTCCCTTTCGTCACGAACAAGGAGATGGAGATCTGAGATTATCTGCTGATCTATCTACTCTTAGTGTTGTTCCTTGGGAAACAGATCCAACAGCACAGGTAATCTGTGATGTTATCGATTATAATGGCGAGGAAGTTTCCTATACACCTCGCAACGTTTTGAAAAGAGTTCTGGATTTTTATGCTCAAAATGGACTAAAGCCTATAGTTGCACCAGAAATTGAATTTTACTTAATCGCCAGGAATGAAGATCCTGACTATCCATTACATCCCCCAAAAGGTCGTTCTGGACGCTCAATACTTGGGGGACAAAGTTATTCCATTATGGGAATCAATGAATTTGATGAGATCATTGATGACATATGGGATTTTTCTGAAAAACAAGGGCTTGAAATAGACACCCTCATACATGAAGAAGGGCCTGCTCAATTCGAAATTAATTTACGCCACGGTGATCCACTCACGCTGGCCGATCAGGTTTTTTTGTTCAAACGCACTATCCGTGAAGCAGCGTTTAAACATGATATCTACGCTACCTTCATGGCAAAACCAATGCAAAATCATCCTGGATCCGCAATGCATATCCATCAATCAGTATTAGATATTGAAAATAATAGTAATATTTTTACTCATCCAGATGGATCTGAAACAAAACTTTTTAGATATTTCATAGGGGGTCTGCAGAAATATATTCCAAAATCCCTAGTTATGCTTGCTCCTTATGGTAATTCTTATCGCCGATTGGTTCTTGAGATGGGATGTCCTGTCAATAATTCTTGGGGATATGATAACAGGACGACAGCATTCCGTGTGCCTTTCTCCGATGCTAATACAAGACGAGTGGAAAATCGACTTCCTTCATCAGATACAAACCCCTATCTAGCTCTTTCCGCATCATTGGCATGCGGATTATTAGGTATTCTGCAAGAAATTGAACCAACAGAAGCTACTGAAATTTCCGCCAATCGAAAATCAATAAACCTACCACGAGGATTGCTTGAAGCCGTCACTCTTTTAGAAGAAACTCTAGATTTTAAAGATATTTTCGGATCAAAATTCATAGATATATACACTACTTTAAAAAGAAATGAATTTGAAACATTTATGCAAGTCATCAGTCCTTGGGAAAGAGAATTTTTATTGCTAAACGTCTGAGGCAATAATTCTCCCAAATGAGATGCAATATTCACGATAAATATATTGAATCATAACCAAGATAGACCATTCTCACGAAGATGTGCTTATATTACATCACATGACATATTCTTATTTAAAATCATAATAGGTCATTTCCATATAACAGTCATGGTGAAAATTTAAATGCAAAATCAAACTACTCCTATTGAAAATTTTGATTGTTTTGACTGCATTGTATTTGGCGGAACAGGTGATCTGGTCAGACGCAAACTCTTTCCTGCTCTGTATAACTGTATGATCAAAGAAAATTTTAAAAAATCAAGTCGAATTATTGGTATTTCTAGAACAAAAATGACAACCGATAGTTACCGTACATTCATTGATCAAGAACTTAAAAAACATCTGAAGGATGGTGAATACAATCACTCACAAACGCAAGAATTTCTTTCCCATCTCTTTTATGTCAGCTTAAATATTGAAAAAAATCATGAGTGGGCAATTCTCAAAGAATTACTAGAAACCAATGCAAAGCGTATTAGAGTGTTTTACTTGGCAGTTTCTTCCGAATTTTTTAAGGAAATTTCCCAAAAAATACATGCAAATAAACTTATTACACCATCCACACGTGTTGTGATAGAGAAGCCTATTGGTCATAGTCTTTCTTCAGCAAGATCTCTTAATAAAACCATTAGTCAAATATTCAAAGAAGATCAAATATTCCGAATTGATCATTATCTCGGGAAAGAATCGGTCCAAGGACTTATGGTATTGCGATTTGCGAATACACTCTATGAATCTCTGTGGAACACGCATCATATTGATCATATCCAAATCACAACTGCAGAAACTATTGGGATAGAAAATCGCATTGACTACTATAATAAAACTGGCGCACTACGCGACATGATCCAAAATCATATTTTGCAAATTCTCTGCCTTGTTGCCATGGAAACCCCTGCTTCTATAGATCCCAATGCTATTCATAACGAAAAAATAAAAGTGTTGAAAGCGCTCAAGATGATCTCTCCTGAAAACGTCCAACAGCTAACCGTACGCGGACAATACCGATCTGGAATTATTAATGGTCTTCCCGCAAAAGGTTATCTTGAGACAATTCCAACTGGCATATCTGACACAGAGACTTTCGTATCTATCAAAGCAGAGATCAAAAACTGGCGCTGGGCTGGTGTCCCTTTTTATCTCCGTACAGGGAAACATCTTGCCCAATATGTTTCAGAAATTGTCATTTCTTTTAAACCTGTTCCTCATTCTGTTTTCGGCGATAACTTTGCTGATATCAAAGAAAACAAACTCGTTATCCGTCTTCAACCTAATGGTGGGATAAAACAACTTCTCATGACCAAAGATCCTGGAGTCAGTGACATACAATTTAAACAAATTGCTCTTGATGTCTGTTTTGCTGAAGCTTTTAAAGTCCGTAATCCTGATGGCTATGAACGCCTAATGATGGACGTTATACGTGCCAACCAAACACTTTTTATGCGTTATGATGAAGTTGAAGAAGCCTGGCGATGGGCGGATTCTATTTTACAAAGTTGGCAAAATACCAAACAAAAAGTTGAAAGCTACGCAGCAGGAACATGGGGGCCGAAAGCGTCCAAAACATTAATAGAAAGGGATGGACGTCAGTGGCATGAAAATACTTAAAAAAATCTCAGATAATGCCCTAACATTACATACTTTTCTCAATAGACAAGAATTAGCACAAAAATTAGCACAAAGAGTTGCTACCCAACTATCTGTGAGCATCCAAAATAGAGGATCTGCAAATCTTGCACTCTCTGGAGGATCAACGCCAAAAATATTCCTACAGGAACTTTCAAAAAAAGATATCGACTGGGGAAAAATCATGGTAACATTGGTCGATGAACGTTTCGTATCTCTTGACGATTCACGATCGAATCAAGCCTTAATTTCACAATATCTTCTTCAAAAAAAAGCCCGCAAATCGTCCTTTATTGCACTCTACTATCCAAGCGATACAGTACAGGAATCGGCTTTATTAGCAAACGACAAAATTCGTAAATTTATTGATTTTCCGTTTGATGTAGTCGTTTTAGGAATGGGAATAGATGGACATACAGCCTCTTTTTTCCCTAAAGGAAACAATCTAGCTATGGCGTTAGATACCAATACTCCACCATCTATAATTGCAACAGAAGATCCTTCCATCAATGAAAAACGTATAACCATGACTTTTTCGGCATTACGTGATGCAAGATTCCTATCTTTACATATTGAAAGCGTCCGGAAAAAAGATATCTTAGAGGTGGCACTTTCAGGATTTAGCGAGGAAGAAATGCCTATTAGAGCCATTTTACGACGCGCCACTTCCCCTGTTGACATATACTGGGCTCCTTGATTTAAAAAAACCATTTCTAATTTTTCTATGCATCGGGTTGTCAGCGTTATTCGGTATAGTGAGGATTAATCCTAAAAAGTTCTCAATCTTGTAAGATACCGTTGGAATCCTTGGTCCTTAAAGCAATATAAAGACGGAGCTAGAGACATATGCAATTGGGAGGAGTTGCTGAAGTTAGGACAATATCTCCCCCTGCCTTTCCTCTAAAGACCAATCACTTCATTCCTCACGGAGTATCTGGTGCAAGATGCTTCTACTTTCCATTCAGAGGGGGTATTTTGCCCTTTTATCTGGAGTTTTGTGCTTCCCACGCTCTTGAAATAAAAAACAACACAGCCTCCGACGATAAATTATACTATCTCTTTTTTATATATCTATAATTCCTTTTTCACTTGATCAAAACCAATGCAATGCGATTATCGGCATTTTTCTTTGAAGGAAAGGAGTATCTTGATCGTTCACGGGTTAATGGTATTCGGGTTCTGAGCTAAAAGAGGTTCATCAAATTTAGGCGGATTCATACCAGCAAAGCGACAAGCAGCAATAACTGTATTGGCCATAAGCATGGCTATCGTCATGGGACCAATCCCACCAGGCACAGGGGTAATGGCTTTCGCAACTTCTCTACACCCTTCATCAACATCCCCTACTAATATATTTTTACTTACTTCAGGAGAATTAATTCTATTAATCCCAACATCTATAACCAAAGACCCGGACTTGATCCAATCTGCTTTGACCATGCGAGGTTGGCCGACTGCCACCACAAGAATATCGGCTTCCCGACAAATTTCTGGCAAATTTTTGGTCTTTGAATGTGCCATAGTAACTGTGGCATTCCTAGCAAGCAATAACTGTCCCATCGGCTTGCCAAAAAGATTCGAACGTCCAATAACTACAGCATGTTGACCTGATAAATCATATCCTTGGAATTGATCAATTAATACCATCGCTCCTGCTGGAGTACATGAAATAAGACCTGTCTTAAAGTCACCCATTATGATCTTTCCAGCATTTACGACATGAAGACCGTCCACATCTTTTTCTGGCAAAATAGACTGAATAATCGAATGAGAACATAAAGTTTTTGGAAGAGGAAGTTGTACTAATATTCCATGAATAGAAACGTCTTTATTCAAGTCTAGGATAACTTTTTCCAAATCATCTTGCAAAATATCTGCCGGAAAATTGTACTGAATAGAGTGAAAACCACAACGTGTTGCCATACGCGCCTTTGCGGATACATATGAAAGACTGGCTGGATTATCACCAACGATAATAACAGCAAGTCCGGCTTTAATACCCTTAATTTTTTCTAAATAAGCAGAGGCTTTGGAAACTTTACCAGTTACTGAAGCCGCTATACCCTTTCCATCAATCAAGATTCCCACTAGACATCTCCTTTGTAGTTATTTGACTTTTATAATGGCTTCTCGTGACTGGGAAGAGTATAACACAAGCAGAAACATAAACCAAAGAAGTGATTTGTTGTAATGCGAACAAGACAATCGTCTCAACATATAATTTCTTATATTGATAGCTCTGAACCTACTCAAAAGGCAAGGAGTTTATACAAAAAAATATCTATAAATCAAATACTTAATGTCGATTATAAACTAACAGAGAACTATTAAGTTCATTTTTTAAAACTTGCATAATAGCAATATATTCCTTGCTTTTATTATGAGAGGAATTTATTGTATATATAACTTAATTATGAAACCGTATTATAGTATAATCCCCATATGGAGGCGCCTATGAAAAAACTCCCACGAAGGATCAAAGCCAAATTTGGATATACTCCAGACCTCCCAGACATTCGCGACTTTAGTTATATTCCTCATGAATCCCTCGTATGCAAGTTACCACCTGTGGTTGATCTGACATCCTCTTGCCCTCCGGTCTATAACCAAGGTCAAATAGGTTCATGCACAGCAAATGCTCTTGCCGGATCTATTCAATATGAAAGACTTGCACATCGAGCAATACCGGATTTCATACCTTCCAGGCTATTCATTTACTACAATGAACGACTTATTGAAGGCCACGTGAATCATGATTCTGGGGCAACGCTGCGCGATGGAATAAAAACGCTGCATAAAATCGGTGTTTGCTCGGAAAATACATGGCCATATGACGGTACGATGGCAAAAGTAGACGGGGAATTTCCTAAAGGTTCCTTGGCGAGAAAAAAACCCAGTGCATCTTGCTTGCTATAAGGATGCAGCTAATTATGTCATTACTCAATATAATCGTATTAAGAATCAGGATATCACTCATCTAAAAGCCTGCCTTGCCAATGGCGATCCGTTTGTGTTCGGTTTTATGGTTTACGACAATTGGTATAATAACAATCCACCGAACACGCATATCCCCTTGCCAGGACCGAATGACAAATTGGTCGCGGGGCATGCCGTCTTATGTGTGGGATATGATGACCGTACACAGCTGTTCCGCATCCGAAATTCATGGGGAGACCAAGTCGGAGATAAGGGATATTTTTGATGCCATATGCCTATTTAACTAATCCCAAGCTAGCAATGGATTGTTGGGCTATTTATAAAACTAAGAACTAAGCCTGGGGTGACTGGTCAAAAAACCCCCTATTTTCAACATATAAATCCCTAATCCCTAGTTGCTTGCAACTATCGCCAAAAGAATCCTTGTGAGATCGATCACAGGGATTCTGAGGTTTTTATAGACTAATATCAATCACTTAATAAGTCCTAATATGATTCAGCAAGGTCAAAAGATCCTTTTCTCTGTTTGACCAGACTATCTGTAGGAATTTTGCTTTTCAGCCTTTTCCATCATTGATAATAAGGATATTATCAAACCTATAACCAAAAAAACAATGACTTAATCGCCTCGAATCTTAAACCACAGATAACCCACTATGTTTTCCGCGTGTCTACTCCGCACCTTTCAAAAGCAATTCTGCCTCCGATTCTCTTCAGATGATAGGCTCATTTATCTCTTTCTTTACTTATAAAGAAACGAAAGTAAGTTCAAAGCCCAAAGCTCAGAAATTCCATTTTACTTTTGATCTTTATCATTGATAAGTCTCTTCTTAAGATCTATTATTGAATTACCTAAAACATGACAACTAGAGTGTAGATCAGTTGCAGATAGGTAATTTATTTGATTTATAAAAACATCTGATAAGATTTTAACGCCTAACTTAGAATTTAAACCTTCTTTTACTTTTTTTCGAAAATTCTCAAGATCAGACTCTTTAATTTGTGAAAGATCGCTCATTGCAGAACCAACTAGCAATGTGTAAAGATAATCAGAAGCAATATCTCTGATATAATGATGTGATAATTTAGTTGTGGGTTGGTTTATATTGAATGATAGTTTGATAAAAAAATAAGCTTTAACAGCTCCCTCAGCAATTACAGGAATAGACACCAATTCTCCTGCGACCAATTCGGAAGACTTTTCTTGAAAATTTTCTTTATAATTCTCTGCATTCATCTTAGAAAAATGCAGGAAGAAAATATAAATTGATATGAGCGTTATTACCGATACCCACAATCCAGAAAAAAAAACTTTTAACATTTATAAAAATCTCGAAAAAACACTATCTATTGGAATAGGTCCCATCAGCATCCATATCTTGTAGCTTTTTTTTGAATAAATCAGCGACAACTCGAGCAGCCGCTGAATAAGACTCCAAACGACATGCATTCACTGCTAATTTTTCACGCAAAATACGCATCTGATCTACGTAACCGGACGATATCTCTGCAAAATCAATTTTATCAAATAAGATAGACAACTCATATAAACAACGTCCCTTATTGTCATTCGAAACACTCATATCAAATGGTATATTGTTTTCTAAATTATTGTTTTCATTATCTATAAGTTCCGTAATCCTATTCAAAATCGCTCGAATATGATGATCATTCGTCGTAGATCCACTGGTATTTTCCAAATTTATTTCCCTATTACCACTGTACATCACCTATTGTTTTAGTTTGTTATCATGTTTCTCAAAATTCGTATTTTCGAACCCCTCAATGGAATGTAAATTGATGGCTGTTTTGTTCTGTTTGACTATCATATTGCTCATATTTTCTGCTAATATTTCTTTCCAAAAATCTCCATAAAAACCGCCTCCTAGAGATTTGACTGTTTCTTCTGGTAAAAGTGATTTAACAAAATACTGAAACATAACAACTTGCAATTTCTTAAATGCCTCTGGAATATCTTTTGATTCATCAGAATTTTTATATACAGAAGCTCCTTGAAGAAAAGAACTGAAGGATTCAGGTGAGGACTTCCCCCCTGAGATTTTCTCGGAATTCTTATCCATACTTTGCGAATAACCAATACTATCAACAGCCAAAAAATTCATATGAACCGCTCCATATTCTCTTAACAACAAACTTCAGTATGAAGTTTTAAACTTGTGAGAAACTGTGTTAAAGAGTATGCGTTGCTCTATATTATCTTGGTTTTTTTCTTCATCATATTCACGCTCTTCAAAAAGAAGAGACTCATCTTTCATCCTAGTCAAACGATCGAGTTTTATCTTGCCAGATAAGATTTTAGCCTCTTGAATTCTCTGTAAATCCGTTATTTTTTTTTCATCTTCACTTAAATGACGATAGAAATTGACATAATGACAAGCTAAAGCAGGATTCACAAACAAGATAGATTCCGTCGATTCTATTAGTTCTTTTCTCAAAAGATTGATTTCCTCACGTTTACGTATGGTCTCTATAAGATAGCTTTCCATTATTCTTTTTAGAGATCTCTGCACAGTAATAAGATTTTGCATTTTTTTTGAATCACGAAAGCGCATCACATAACTCTCAATATCCCTTAAAATCCTGAATCATGAAAAAATCAGCAATTCTTGAAAAAACCAAATAAAAATATTTCTACAATTCATATATTCCTAAAACATGTTCCGAAAAGAATGAGAAAGTTGATAAATCATAATTTCTATTGATAAATATAGGAAAAAACATCCTAATCCTACCATGTAAGGAGTAGATATAAAATATATAGGAATCTGTGGAACAAGCTTATTCAGAAATCCAATGGCGATATTAAATGTCACACAAAACAACAGAAAGGGACTGGATAGTCTTAACATAATAGAGAATGTCAATCGCAATGTATCGACAAGAGAGGCAAGACTTGCACCAAGATTCACTTTTCCACCAAGAGGTGTTACCGTATAGGATTTCACTAATGCATGGAAAATCTGATGATGAAAATCCATCGCAAGCAATGCTAAAAAACCTATAACACTAATAAAAGAAGTGATTGATGTTTCTGGATTACTTTCAAGTATCCCCGCTCCTGGTTGTACATTTAAACCAATTGCATTAGATATAACTCCTCCCAAGAATTGCAAACCAAGAGTATATCCACGTGCAAGAAAACCATACATAAAACCTAATAATAGCTCAATTGCTATTAATTTTAGATAACTCGCTCCTAATCTACTGTCGGCAGCTTGCGGATAAACCATATCCCATAGAAAAGGTAACAAAACTATAGAAATAGTGATGGCAATATACAAACGCACCTGCATCGTCACATATGTTGTTGAAAAACCTGGCAAAATCATGACGCAACTGCCAACACGACAGAAAACTAAGAATAGAGACATCATAGCAACATATGGATTATCTATCATGATAGTGAACCCAGTACCTTTATTTCCAATCCTTTAGCTAGCTCCATATGAGAAAGAACCGCCAAAGATGGAAACATCCTCTCCAGTATCATGCGAATATAAGAGCGATTTTCTGGAAGCGTAACGATGACGAAGGAAAGACCTTGATCAATATATTCACGAATGACGATTTTAGCCTCGTCAGAGAATTCTTCAACAGTGCGTGGTTCAATATTGAATTCTATAATATCACCTTTTGCATCTCTTTGTACTGCTTGGCAAAAAATCATATCCCAACGATTTCCCAACCTCAGAATACGTAATATGCCATTCTCCGCTAAATCACCACAAATTTGCTGTGAAATTCTAATGCGAACATGCTCTACAATCTGCTCAGCTTTATGAAAATGTGGTGCTAATTCCGCTATGGACTCTAAAATTAATTGCAAATTACGGATCGAAACACGTTCAGCCAATAGCAATTTTAATACTGTCTGTATTCCAGAATATGACGTATGAGAAGAACATATTTCATCTGCGAGCTTTTTGTATTCAGGGTCAAGCTGATTTATGAGAATCTTAACATCTTTATAGGAGAGAAGTTGAGGCAAATTATTACGAATGACCTCACTCAGGTGAGTCAAAATAATAGAAAGATTATCAATAGGCTGAAATCCTTCACGTCGCACATCATCTGCAAAGCTTTCTAATAAAGAGATAGCTGGCATGCCAAAAGCAGGTTCTTGAACTTCATCTCCCGGAAAACTTGGTCTCGGACCAGATCCAACAATAACCAAAACTTCTCCTATACGAAGTTTACTTGCTGCAACTGTTGTCCCATAAATTCGAATATGATAACCATTTTCTGGTAAAGAAATATCGGTCGTAACTTTTATTTCTGGCACTATAAACCCATATTGTTGAGCAAACTTTTTGCGTATCTTGGCAAGGCGCGAAAAAATCTCCTGACGAGAAGAAAGAAAACGACTCGCGGACAAACTACCAAAGACCAATTCAATCCCTGAAGTAACTAAAACTGATTTTATCGAATCTTGATCTTGTTCTAGAACTGTTTTTACTTGATTTTCTTTTACAATATTTTCCTGAATAATCCGGCGGGGAACATACCAACCTCCAAAGGCAAATAAACTTGCCAATGTCAAGAAAGGAATAGCTGGTAAATTCGGAACAAGCGATAAGACACCCATAAAAAATGCAGAAATCAACAACGCACGGGGATAACTTGATAATTGCTCAATGATAGCTGTATTTGTCGAACCCGTTGAAGCAGTACGCGAGATAAGAAGACCTGCAGCTAAGGATACGATTAGGGCAGGAACTTGTGATACAAGACCATCTCCTACTGATAATCTCACAAAAACATCAGCCGCGTGTTGAATCGACATATTATGCCGAAAACATCCAATAATAATGCCACCAAAGATATTAATCGCCGTAATGATAAGACCTGCTATCGCGTCTCCGCGCACAAATTTCGATGCCCCATCCATTGCTCCAAAAAAGGAACTCTCTCTTTCAAGTTCTTTACGACGACTTTTGGCTTCATTCTCATCAATCAGACCCGAAGAAAGATCAGCATCAATCGACATCTGCTTTCCAGGAATAGAATCTAAAGTAAAACGGGCTCCAACTTCCGCAATACGTGTCGCACCTTTTGTGATAACAATAAAATTGATTGTAATTAAAATCATAAATACAACCAAACCTATCACAAAATCTCCCGACATAACCAAAAATGCAAAACCGGCAACGATACCTCCAGCAGCTCCATATCCTTCACTGCCAAAGGAAAGAATTGCACGCGTGGTAGCGATATTCAAAGACAAACGCATAATTGTAGAAATAAGTAGGATTGTCGGGAAAGAAGAAAATTCCAAAGGTTTTTCAATCCATAACGCAACCATTAAAATTAATACTGACAAAGCTATAGAAGAAGCTAACCCTATGTCGATAAATAATGTAGGGATAGGCAAGAAAAGAATACAGATAATGATGATAATACAGAGAGCAAAAGCTAAATCATGTCCATTATTTCGACTCTTTAATGCAGATACTAACGCCAAGGATTACACCCATAATCTTATCTATTTATAAACCAAAGCTCGTCCTAAGCTTGAAATATCAAGTGATATATAATACGAAAAAATTGTGTGAAGATTGATTTTTAGAATCCAGATCGAATACGCGAAAAAACCAAATTAACAAAAGCGGACATCTGTCCCCCAATGAAAGGCGCTGAAATAACGAGAGCAATAAAAACAGCAATAATTTTTGGCACAAAAGTCAGTGTCACTTCTTGTATCTGAGTCAAGGCTTGCAAAAATGCCACCAAAAGTCCTACAAGCATTGCGGAAAATAACGCAGGTGCGCCTGCCAGTAAAATTGTCCATATTGCCGCTCGAGCAATCTCTAGAACATCCGCTTCATTCATTTTTAGCCAACTTCAATTCTCTGTTTATGGGTTATAATTGTCAGCCAGATAAACGAATACCAGCTTCAATTGTAATTTTCTTATTATCAGCAGTAATTGCTATCAGACCTGTCGACGACACTTGAACAGCAGAAATAATATCACTTGTAGCGCCATCAGAACTAGTAATCGTCTTTCCAATATAACCAGAAGCCTGTGCAAGATTATTGCTATTCAATAACTCTTGTAGCGTAGCATTAATTTTTACGGATTGTTCCATCTGAGAAAAAACAGCAAGCTGAGAAACTTGCTCGCTAGCTTTCATCGGTTCTGTTGGATCCTGATGTTTCATTTGAGCGATAAGAAGCCTCAAAAAACTATCATAACCAATCATACTCTTGGGTTTTAATTGTGGAATCACTGTTTTTTGCGCAACATTTATTTCTGAATTGATTTCCATGATTCAATCTCCTGATAAATATATATAAAATCTGATGCAAAAATTTCACTCTTCTGCGGCTCGTGGCTTTCTATAGGGTAAAGTCCACGAATGACCTTCAAAGCGTCAAAAAACCGCCCCGATGTTATCAATGATTCAACGTTTTTAAGTTCCAAAATCATTGATTCATTATGATAAAGACCCAAAATAGCGGACATATGCTTTTGAAAAAGACTAATCAAAGAAGATTTTCTGGTTGGTATCATAAAAATCATCTGAATTATAAAATATAATTGACGTAGCGGAGTCGTAGCTTCTTCTTTTTTTAGGATATGCTGTTCTAATATAAATGTAATATCGTTTAAAAACTCAAGAATTACCTTGCGGTCAACTCGTACATCCGCACCATTTAAAAATACGCGTTCCCCAGATTTAAGAGAAATTCGCAAGGGAGAACCACTCATTTTAATCCATCCTTAATGATAGATATAACATCAATTATACCTTGATAATTATTGGATTCATTACGACGAATACGATCACATTCTTTCAAAATCCATAGACCAATTGAAATAAGGTTGATTTTTAAATCTTTTGGCAATTGATTCTCAAAAGAATTTAAATCCTGAATAAAAGTAGTCCATACACGATTCGTATAAAATAAAGCTTCAATAATTTCTCGGCTATTTCTATCACAATGGCGTGCAGTAGATAACAAAGAAATCGACTTTTCTAGTACCAAACTCTCACGTCTTCTAGCTTCTATCGACGATTCTTGCAAAGCCTCATCATAGAAATGGCGCATTCCTCAATTCCTTTCTGAAAAACAACTGTCAAAGATAATTTAAAAGACTCAATTTCCAGATCTTTGAGGTTATCGCATAAGACAAATCAATCCGATTGAGCAATTCCTGAATAGCAAAACTATTTTTTTCTTGATCAACACCAATCAATTTCACAAGATACGATTCCATTATATTTTTTTGATCTGTAAGAACAGTATTGGATTTCTTAAGGCGTGCTTCCGTATATCCCAAAGTAGCACGGCTCTTAGTGATATCCTCTAAGCCTTTTCCTATACAAGAGATCATCTTTTTATTGAGAACATCACGAGCTTGCGGTTGGAGATCTTTTTTCAATAATTCTATTCCAATAACTGAAAATAATGCAAAATTCCGAATTCCAGATGCATTAGTATTGATAGAAATATCTCTCACCTCAGTATCATTAATATTATTTTTGACGTTTTGACTAGAAGCTTTTGACCAATTTTGCGCCCAATAATCATCGTTTAAAAAAGAACTTTCCAATTTTCCTATGAATTCAGTCATTTGCTGATCACTCATAGAAGAGACACTCAGATCTTGACCAAAAGGTAGACCCTTTGAATTTTCTTTAAGAAAATCTTCCAACATTTGATCAAAAGATTTTTTCGCTAAAGAATCTTTTGCAAAGTAATCTTGAAAAGGCTGCACTGATGAATTAATGCCAGAAAATAAATAGCTACCATCAGCCGTTATATTGATACAACTCGTAAAAGAAACAAATGAATCCCTAATCAAATTCACAGTATCATCTATCGTATATTGAGAAGACATGCTATTGAACAGTAAAGGCGTTTTTTCAAGAATATCTTGATATATTTTGTCAACATTATCGAGTGCGTTTTGTGACAAAGACAAACGCATCTGTACTAGGTTATTGGCTTCAAGAATCCTTTCAATGCGCTGATTCTCTTGGTTTAATTCCAAAACATCACCTGTTTTAACGCCTAGTTTAACACCAAAATCTTCGATTTGTCCGCTTGTGAATTCTTTTTGTAGCGTCAACAAGTCATTTTGAGCCCGTTTGATATAAAAATTCATCCCATTTTGAATGGAAGATGTTGAAACACCTGCTATCTTCATAATACTATCTAACTTTCTCTAATAGTGTCTTCAGCATCTCATCAATAGCGATAATAAGCTTATTGGATACCTTGCAAGACTGTTCTGCCTGTATCAAAAAACCTAACTCTTCTTGAAGATTCACGCCCGTAGCATTAGAATAAGATTCTGATATATGTTTGAAAACGGCTTGATTTTTAATATGGGAATTGTGACTATGGGATCGATATTGTTCCAACCATCCAATAGAATTTCGTCCATATTGCAGCAAATTAACTGGTGTATCTATCCCAGCCATAGAATCAAACGTGAAACTTTCGTTAAGAGATTTCTGATAGTGATTAATAAGATCCGAATAACCTGCAAAACCATTAGAGTTCCACTTGTACTTATCAGCAAAAGATCCTCCATCACGCAATAAATTCGGATTGGATTGATATTTATGATTCACACGAATCAATTCAGATATCCCTTTTTGTAGCTTATTGTCTGGCAATGTGAGATCATCAGCAACAAATAAACCTGGAACATCTGGAGAACGTCCACTTACCGGATCTTTTTCCGCAAATGCGATAATAAGCCCTCTTGCCATTTCATCTAGTTGATTGTGAAAAACCGGCACTATACCATCGCGAATCTGTAAAAGAGCTCCTATCTTCCCTTTCGGAGCAGTATTGAGGTCATCAGGAATAGAAACCATAACACCATCTATAAAAACAGATTTGCTTTCAACCGTAGCACTATATAATGCTGTTTTTTCGAAGGTTATCTCACGAGGAGATGTTTCAAATAACGTAATACCATCCGTAGTATAGATGACCATATCATCATTATGACGCGTAATCGTAGTAATGCCGATTATTTCGGAAATTTTGTTTAATAGTGAGTCACGCCTATCCAGCAATGTATAAACATCACCTTTGGTAGAGGTTTTTAATTTTACTTCATTATTGATCACTGCAAATTCGGATAAAAATTGTCTCAACTGAGAGAGCTCAATATCTACCTCCTTATCAACATTTGTACGAAGTTTCTGAACCCCCTGAGAAGATGCATTAAGATTATTAGCGGCTTCTTTTGCAGCTTCAATGACCGAGTTTCCAAAAAAAGTTTTAGAGCTATTATTCGCATATATTTGAAGAGATTCTTGCAACTTTGCGATATAGCTAGAGGGAGATCTCTGGAAATCATTATCGGCACTTACTACCGTTCTCAATGATTCCAATCCCTCTAAGAAACGCTGTTGTCCTGTCGCAGAAGAGGTTATTTCTAATATTTTCTGAAATATATCCTGGTTTTGAACACGTTTCTTGGTAACAACTACCAACTCGTCAGAAAGACTAGTTGTAACTGCATCCTGACGGACATAGTTTTTGTTTTCTGCATTCTCTATATTCTGGATAAGAGTTGTAAGTTGCGCACTCGCATTGCTAAAAATATTCTGTGCTTTATGAAACGCAGTTGAAAAAGACATCCTTCGGATTCCTTCCTATAAGAATCATCTTTTGAGATTGATTAAAATATCCATAAACTCGGAACCTGTTTGAAAAACCTTAGAATTTGCAGCGTAATTGCGTTGAGCTTCTATAATCTCTGCAAGTTCGTCGGCGATATCAACATTTGAAGTTTCAAGTGCTCCGGCAAAGATTGCCCCGCGTTGACCATTTCCAGGAAAACCAATGCTCATACTACCAGATTTACGTGTTGGCAGATAAACATTCCCAGTACAGGTTTTTAAATTGTCTACACTTGGAACAGTCGCAATACCCAAACGATAAACCGGAGTCCGTATACCATATCCAGAAACAATCTCCACAATACCGTCTTTGGAAACGATAATATCCTTTACAATTCCCGGAGCCTGACCATTAATATCAGTTTTTTGAGGGATAAAGCCACCTGCAAGTTGCGTCATTTTCGATACATCAATTTTTATATTTTGATCAACACCAGAGGCAGAATCGATAAAAGATACTTCTTTTGGAGAATCGTCCGCCAAAGATCCCGTTGCAAGATCAAAAGAAAAAGTACTTGTTGCTAAGGGAGATACTTTTGTCTTTGTATCAACTGCCATATAAGGAAAACCATTTTGGGTTGCTTGATCTTGACGAAAGATTGAAATTTCCCACTTTCCACCACCAACCTTCGTATAATACAAATCATAAATCACCTCAGATCCAAGATTATCATATGCAGAAAAAGAACTCTTGTTTGTGTAATCAACATGAGATGCACTCTTATTTTTGTTGGGAGTACTATCAATTGAAATGCTTTCTGCATCTTTATCAAGATTCGCCGGTATAGATCCCTTTGTGGTTGGAACTGCTTTCAATTCAAAGTCCTTTAGGTTAATTTTTTCTAATCCTGCAAAGCTATTAAGCGTTAATGGATGAGCAGAATTCTTCAAGGGATAACCAAGCAAAGCATACCCTGCCGTATTTTGCAAATAACCTTCGTTATCAATTTTAAAAGATCCAGATCTTGTAAGATAAGGCACATCTGCATTATCTTTAACGACAAAGAAACCATCACCTTGAATAGCTAAATCTGTATTCGATGTCGTATGAATCAAAGATCCTTGTTCAGAAACCATATTCTTCGTAGAAGCCTCCAAACCGCCAGAAGTATAAGCCCCTCCTCTCGTAGATGGAAAAACAAAAGATGAAAATGAAACAGCTGCTCGCTTATAACCCGTCGTGTTAATATTTGCGAGATTATCACTAACTACAGACACGCGACTAGATTGCGCATCCATCCCAGACATAGCCGTTTTCATAGTCCCGAGAATGCCCATTATACCTTACTCCACATATTACCCAAATCCCAAAAGAGATATGTTATACGCCTTGTGTGGGACTGATGTTATTGAATAAATTTGAAAAAGAGGATGGTAAAATCGTTTTCATTGCTTAACTCCAATCAATCGAATAGCCGAGAAAACGTTTAGAATCCACAGGATCAAATCCCAACTTTTTACGCAACTTCTTGCGCAATTTACTGATATGACTCTCCACAACATTCTCTCCGACATCTTCATCAAATAACCCATAGATGGCACTGAAAATCTGTGTTTTAGCAACTCTTTTCCCTCGATGAGCCATCAGATATTCTAGAATACGACGTTCTCGACGAGGCAAAGGAAAAACTTCACCCTGAACTTCCGGATCACGCCCGTCTGAAAATACACGGATTGGCCCTATTTCAATGCGGTTATTGGAAACCTTACGTCGTCTGTGGATAGCTGACATTCTTGCCAATATTTCACGATGATGAATAGGTTTATGGACAACATCATCTACTCCACAATCAAAAAAATCCAAAGTTTTTTGAAGAGATGGATGATCGTTAATAGCAATTATTGGAACCTGTGATTGGGCTCGAATGGTTCTAGGGAGTTCTATCTCTTTTTGCCCTTTCCCTATCAAAAAGGCTTCAACAGCAGAAATATCCTCATGCGCCAAAGATTGAAACCATTCCTCAAATTCAAGGGAATGAAATCCTTCTAAAGAAACCCCATCATTACTAAAAAGAGAAATATAACCATCCCTTATTAATACACGATCATCTATCAAAACAAGCATCTGCTTTCCTCCGAATCACACCACATCTTGTATGATCTAATCGGTACGAATCGGAGAAATTATGTTCAATTGCAGAAAATAACTGAGACAATCTAATAATTGCATTTAACATAAATATTCACTTTATTGATAGACGTTGGCTTCTATGTATTTGCGAAAATATTTTAAAGGAGAAAGTACTTGGCGTTATTATAAAATTAGAATGATTTTCTATAAATAATTATCTATAACAATAAATTATTTTATAATTTCGAGGGAGTAATCTATGACTTCGTTATGTTTTATTTAAAAAAATCCAATATTAAAAACAGAAACGGTTTCGTGTATTTAATCTTATATTTCAAATATTTATAAACAGAACGAAGGCGTTCCATGTGCGACAACACATGTTTCACAGCGATTTATAGATTTTTTGATATATCTTTTCCGGAAAAATCCTAAATATGCAATAAAAAACCAAGTAATAGAGACTATTTTACCATAAATTTCCCACAGAAAAATCTCATTTTTCGGTAAATATAAAGTATAATATTGTATCGAATACAATATTAACGAAGTAATTTAAACTATTCATTTCTATCACGAAGAGAAATAATAGAAACAGATAAAGTTTATGATTATTCTCTAATATTTTGATCTTTTTCTTATCGCAGAGATCTTCTTTTCAAAAAAGAGAGATGCAATAAAGGTTGTTTTTCTCGTTTTAATCCATAACCACGCCGAGAATTTTCTCTTCGTGAAATGATAATGAGGTACGATAAGTAGATTCTTTCATTGAGATTATCGAAATAACATTGGATCTCATCTAGTTCGATTTTATTCTAGTTGGACGTTGTCTTATAATCCGGTATTGAATGCTGTTGGGCAGCCCTTATATGATATTTGGTTAAAAAGGTGTCAAAAATCCTTTGATATTTCTTCTCAGGAAGATCAATATTTATTTGAACTGGAGGAAAAAACCGAAAATCGAGTTGAGGGAGGGATATCAAAGTAAGTCCTCTTGGAGAAAAGATATAGAATTCTTTCCCTTTAATAGAATTTTTCGTTATGTTCATCATTGCTAGTCAACGTCATCATACGCTATTTCAGCAATAAAAAACGACACCATCTTTTACCTATAAGAATCCTCTCTTCCATAAAAAAATCATCGCGGATGTAATTAAAATCTATCCAGAACAATGGAAATCCTCGCTCTTCAACGACGCAGAAAATTCTAACTATGATTTCTTCATAGAATCGCCTGACAAAAAATCATAAATAATAAGAGAAAATCCTAAAAAGAAGAACAATCCTCTACCTGGAAAAGATATGAATTTTTTGAAGAAATGCAAATAACACTGTCCAAAACATTGTCAAAGAGTGGAAAAGACTTTTTTCTTCCTCCATTAAACATGCCGAAAAACGTAATTTCTCCCTGAATCTTATGGTATAATTTATAAAAATCTACACAATCATTATACAGTAAAAGGCATATCTCGTCTTCCAGAATGCCAGATTCAACAAGTGGATAGCCAAAAGATTGTTCTGACAAGACTAGGTGTTGGAATATCTTATTCATCCTCAAGAACCTTTCTGCCGAGTTCTGATATATCTTTTGGATTACCTTAGGCGGTAAAAAAGCTTCCTTCTTTTTTGCAAGAAGAGAATTCTATTCTGCATTTCTAAAATGACGGATAATTGTACGTCTTTACTTTGTTATATATCAACAAAAGATATTTTTTTGTCATGATCTCCCCTTTTGAAAGAAGAATATCATAGCTTTATAGCGTAATGAGAAGAGATGGATTATCACAATAGTCACTACATAAACATGCAAAAATACTCAAGGACAGAGGAAAAAATAATGATTTTTTCCTTTCAAAGAATATTATAGCTGTTATTTTAATGGTCTTTTAAGAAATTAAAAACTTTTTCTACCATCTATTTTCATAGTATACAAAATATCTATCCGTTAACGTTTCTGTTCTAGAACAAAGACAGCACGCCGGTTTTTTGACCAAGAATACTCATCATCTCCAAGGATAGCTGGAACCTCTTTCCCATATGAAATAATTCTTACACGAGACTCTTCAATTCCCATGGATATAAAATAATCAAGAATTGTATACGCACGACGATATCCCAAAGCAAGACTATAATTACGAGTCCCAATCTCATCTGTATGCCCTTCTATAAGAAGACCACAATCGTTTTCCTTTAGCCAAGTACCTAGACGCGATAACGTCTGAACATCTTCTGAACGAATAGAATATGAATTTTTCTCAAAAAATACACGATCGCCAATCACCATAGACAGCTCTTTTCGCATAGAAAAAAGGTCACAAAACCTTTGTTCTTTTCCTTCCTTTGAATCAAAAGCTATTTTTTCCATATCTTTATTGAATTGACAACTAGGCAAAACGACACTGACTAACAAAAAAATAGCTAAAAATCTTCTTTCAAAACTGACAATATATTTCATAAAATACCCCTTTCACTACTATCTTTTTTGCACCATGCTGTCCGATTCCTCATAACAAGGCATCAGAGATATTTTGCCTTATTCCCTAACGATTTTCCTGAAATATAGAAAATCCACCTCAACACAGTACCTACTCTATATACGGAAAATATTGAGACCAATTAGCATCTGAGGCATATGCAGGAGTATTTATGAGCGTTTCATTTCGACCATTAAGATCAATAGAATAGAATCTTGATCCCTTGTCTCCCTTATTCTTTCGAGAAAACATTAAAAAACGACCATTAGGAGACCACGTAGGCTTTTGATCATAAAAACCTTTTGTAAGAATACGCTCTTTTGAACCATCTGGTCCCATGACGCCAATAGAAAAATTACCTTCAGAAATTTTTGTAAACGCAACCAAATTTCCACGAGGAGACCAAACAGGATCTGCATATGAGGCTTCCAAATCAGGTGAAATACGATGCTGATTAGAACCATCAGAATTCATAACATAAAGCTGCTGTATTCCATCTCTATCACTTTCAAATACAATTCGAGCAGAATCAGGAGAATAGGAAGGAGACGTATTAATGAATGAAGTATCCGTCAAACGCTTGATAGAGTGCAAATATAGATTCACACTGTAGATATCTATCCCCTCCTCTTTTTGCACGCTCATAATGAGGTATTTTCCATCAGAAGAAAAACTGGGAGCAAAAACCATGCCACGGAAATTACCAACACGTTCAGGACCCCTATCTGTTTTAAGATTTAAGATATAAACTTTTGAAAGATTGTCGTTGTCATATGACACATATGCTACTTTGTTATGTTTTGGTAAAAAGTTCGGCTCAAGAACAATTGGACCATTATTAGGGGTCAAACAGCGTACATTAAAACCATCATAATCCATCATACATAAACGACGTTCTATGCTATCCTCCGTTATCGTTTCAGAAACGAATAGAACACTCGTATCAAAACAAGCCTTCTCACCAGTAATATTGCGGTGAATTTCATCAGAAACGGTGTGAGCTATTCTTCTCCAGTTCTCTCGAGGGGAAAAATATTTTTTTCCGAATATCTGAGTACCACCTGCGATATCCCATAAACGCCAATCTACACGCAAACCATTCTTTCCCTCTTGGACAACTCTACCCATTACGAGAAGTTGAGAACCTAAATTTTTCCATTCTGCAAAACGTGGCACATTATCTGGATGAGTATTCTTTTGTTTAAGAGAACTCTGTGGAATAGGGGAAAACATACCTGATGTCTTAAGGTCTTTAACTATAACTTCTGAAAATTGAGCCCCTAATCGATCTAAAGATACAAAATCTGTGATAATAATAGGTAATGGAGAATATTGAGAATTATTTACATTTATTTCCACAAGAGCCTGTGCTGGGATAGCAAAAAAGGCACTTATCAAAACCAACAACAAGCGGAAACTTATCTTCATTTCAAATTCCTTCAATTCTAAAAAACGCCCAATAAAAACCTATTAACTTCCTCTTTTAACCTAATCCAAGAATCATTTATACCAAGAGGAAAAATACTATATCCCTGATGGCTTAAAAGTAACAATTATATCCTTCCAATCGTTATATTGATCTGCTGGAAGATGAAAAGGTTGCGATTTTATGATAGCTTTTTGCGCACTATCTACCAGTATTTTGCGGGTAACTTCAACTCCACCTGTCACACTCACATCAGGGTCTTTAATAATCAAACCATCCCGATTCAGATGAAATCGTATTCTAACTTGAACTTCTTTCAACCTATTCAAACCAGGCAAAACACTCCAGTTATTTGAAATTTTTTTACGCAAAAGGTTCATCTCATTTTGAAAAACATTAGAAAAATTCTTCTTATTTTCAACTTTCGATATCTTTAATCCATCACCTCCTGATGAATGTGATTTGCCTGAATGAGTAATACGTTTACTCAAATGAACCTGTTGATCTAATAATTCAGCATCGCGATTATCCTTAAAATCTTTTTTTTGTATAGTAGAAATCTCTTTATCAACCTTTGATTCTTTGCTCTGTAATTGAGATGGTTTTTCCTCTTTTTTTACTATTTTTTCAATATTCTGCTCACTTTCAATACGCGAAACAGAAGGTAGAGGAACATCCAGAGATGATACCTTTTCTGGTAAATTCTTACTATCCGAAACACTCTCTAAATCAGAGGAAGTTTCCTTTTTAACTCGGTCCTCAGCCCGAGAAGAGGGCTCTTCTAAAATAACTTTTTGATCTGTATTATTCACTTTAGAAACAAGCCCCGCTTCATCTATCTTCTGCGAAAGGGAAAGCTCTTCTTTTACATCACCTTTTCTATCTTGTCGATTTATGACACCAACATCCTCAATTCGAACAATCCCTACAGATATCGCTTCAACATCAGTAATATCAAACGAAGGCTGGAAATTTAAATCAACGGAAAATACCACCAAAAATACGACATGCAACGCCCAAGACAACGGGAAACAGATCTTCATTCGCACAATCTTAATCAGCCTTTATTTTTTGGATAACAAGACCTATGTTTTTATACCCACTTCCTTGGATGCGTGACATAACATCCGCCATCATCCCATAAGGTGTATAAGCGTCCCCCCTGATAAAAATACGTTTTCCGAAATCAGAATCTCCTAAAAATCGTAGTTTTTGGACTATATCATCAAGTGAGGCCTGCGTTTCTTGAACAAAAGTAGTACCATCTGCTTTTACAGTTATAATAATAGGTTGCATCTGCATATCAAGCCTATCAACTGCTTCTGTTTTTGGAAGATCAATGGAAATACCATCAGTGACCATAGGAGACGTCACCATAAACACGATCAATAAAACCAACATCACATCTATTAAGGGCGTCATACTGATCTGGTTATTAACAGGCCCATCAAATAATTTGCTACTACGACGACATCTACTACTACGCACACGCTCTAAACTAACTCTATTTTCCGCATTTCCCATAGAATTATTTTCCCAAATCAAAACAAAATACTAATTCATTTTTCCTTCAACTTGTCGGGAGAGAATAGCTGAAAACTCATCAGCAAACCCTTCCATACGCACTAAAAATTTCTTTGAATCTTCCATGAATTTATTATAGGCCACAGATGCTGGGATGGCTACACAAATACCAATAGCAGTAGTGAGTAAAGCTTCTGTTATTCCTGGAGCAACAATCGCAAGGCTTGTAGATTTAGATACCGCCAAGTTCTGAAATGCGTTCATTATACCTATAACGGTACCGAGAAGACCTGCAAGAGGACTAACGGAACCCAAGGTTGCCAACCCTCCCAACCGTTCCGTCATTCGCTGAAATTCACGAGCTATGACAATATCCATCATACGATCTATTCTGTCTTGAATCCCAACAGGAGAACACGCCCCTTTCTCAAAGCTTTTTCTCCACTCACGCATAGCAGATATAAATATAACCGATAATCCAGAATTTTTATGTTCCAACAGCAGTCTATATAATTCTTCCAAAGACTGTCCGGACCAAAAAAGCTTTTCAAAATTCTTAAACTCACGACGCATTATAGCAAAACTGAAAATTTTGTGAATAATAATACTCCAAGTCCATATAGAGGACAAAAACAATAGAATTATAATGCATCGAACCGCTATTCCAGCCTGCATAAACAGGGGAAAAATGTTCATTCCTACAATAGCTGATCCTATATTACTATCCATGGATTACCTCCAAACGCCAAGATCCCAATCTTCTTATAATATCGAATTCTATTTACCATAAAAAATTGAGATATCGCTAAAAAATCAACCCTATCAGATTCGCTAGACTATATGCAAATAGAGAACTAAACTCATAAAAACGCAACTGATATCTATTTTAATTTCCTAAAAAACAAGAATATACCCTTATTTATTTTTTAAGACACTATACTCTATGAGAAAGAAACCCTTTTAAAAAAAAAACGGCTTTCTCAATTAAAACTCTAAACTTTCACTTCTATCTTGTCATCATCGAATCAAAATAAAACCTGGTTATTGAGATACAATACGACTCTCTTACTTAAAATCCTGTGGAGCAGAAATCCCAAGATGCTTCCAGGCAATTGGTGTCAAAAGTCGTCCACGTGGCGTACGTTGAATAAATCCTCTTTGTATCATATAGGGTTCTATAAGATCTTCTATAGCATCTCGAGGCTCGGATAATCCAGCTGCAATCGTTTCTACTCCAACTGGTCCCCCTCCAAAATTATGTGCAACCATTTTTAAATAACGCAAATCAAGTTGATCAAAACCCATCTTATCTACTGAAAGGCGCGTAAGAGCTTCATCAGCTATCTCCTTCGTAATAATATCAGCGTGTGCCACCTCAGCAAAGTCTCTCACACGACGCAACAATCTTCCAGCAATACGTGGTGTTCCTCTTGCTCGCATAGCAATTTCGTATGCAGCCTCATCTGTTATAGATAGCCCTATTAATGCAGAACCTCGACGTACTATTGTTTCCAAATCCCCTACCGCATAAAAATTCAATCTTATGGGGATTCCAAAACGATCTTGCAATGGATTGCTTAAAAGTCCAATCCTTGTTGTAGCAGCAATAAGGGTAAACCGCGATAAATCAATTTTGATAGAACGTGCAGCAGGCCCCTCTCCAACAATAAGATCAAGCTGGTAATCCTCCAAAGCTGGATAAAGAATTTCTTCTACGACAACACTAAGCCTATGTATTTCATCAATAAACAGGACATCACGATCTTCTAAATTAGTCAGCAATGCCGCAAGATCCCCTGCTTTAGCTATCACAGGACCTGAAGTTGATCGAAAATTTACTCCGAGCTCCCTGGCAATAATCTGCGCGAGAGTAGTTTTTCCCAAACCCGGAGGACCAACGAATAATACATGGTCCAGAGCTTCACCACGTGCCTTAGCAGCCTCTATAAAAACCTTTAAATTAGCACATACCTCAACCTGACCCGTAAAATCATCTAAAGTTTGCGGGCGCAATAACGAAACATCATTATCTTCCTTACATGCCTTATGAGAAAGCAATCCCTCACGATCTATCATCTTCTACTAATCTCTACGAGCATGTCTACAGCAATTATTCAACACGACATTTCCTTTAAGGCTAATCGAATTATCTGACTGTTATCTGTGATATTCTTCTCTTTTTCGAGAACTAACGCAATAGTCGCCATCACCCGATTACGACTATAACCCAAATTAACCAATGCCGATACAGCATCAACAGTGGATAAAGCGGGAGCAGAACCACTCAATGTCGGCTGATTCGCATTCAAGGAAGAGAGTTCCTTCTGTATAAGGACTTTTCCCTTGAGTTCCGCGACTATACGTCCGGCTATCTTTGTACCAATTCCAGAAACCTGAGAAATAATCTTACTGTCTTGCGTGATAAGAGAATTAAGGATATCTGCCGGCGTAATATGAGATAATATTCCCATGGACATCCTCGTACCTATTCCCTGCACACTTTGCAATAATACAAACCACCTCTTCTCCACATCAGAGAGAAAACCGAAAAGCCGAATTTGATCCTGTCGCACATGCATTTCAATATACAAAGCACAAGCGTCTCCTACTTTTCCCAGTTGCAACAATGTACGCATCGGACAATAGACTTTGTAACAGACTCCAAGGACATCAAGCAACACATAGTCTTCGCATAATTCTTCAATTTTTCCTTTGAGTTTACCTATCATAACTTCACGACTTTCTTATGCACTTACATCCAATAAAATTGTATTCGACAACCCTTTTTACGGTCTAATTTTGCGAGCACCTAAAACAGTGTGATGAGCATGACATACAGCTATGGCAAGTGCATCAGCTGAATCTTTGCCCTTAAATACCACATCCGATACTAAAATTCCCAACATCATATGAATTTGTTTTTTATCTCCATGACCAAAACCTGTTACAGCTTTTTTAATAGTGTTTGGAGCATATTCTGCGACAGATAAGCCAACAAGCGCAGGTGATAGCATAGCTATTCCCCTAGCTTGACCGAGTTTAAGCGTTCCCACCGAATCTTTGTTAACAAACACTTGTTCGACAGCAGCCTCCTCAGGACGCCAGTTTCTCATAACCTCAGACAAACCTTCGTATAGTTGACATAAGCGAGATGCAAGGGGACTTCGCGCACAAGACACAATGGTTCCAGAAGAAACAAAACACAAATCACTCCTCTTCATGTCGATAATCCCCCATCCAGTACGTTGAAGTCCTGGATCTATGCCTATAATTCGAATTGAGCTCTGCATAACAAGAGAAATTCCTGCATTATTGAAAACAGAACAAGAATTCCTGCTTTCTTTTCTGACAATATAATATCACCCATGTTTATAGTTGATTTTTCCCTGATATCCCAAACTTTCCAAAGTACAGAATAACTTTTTCAAACAATAGACATTAATTTCAATAACTATAAAATAAGGATAAGCTTTCCTTGCTTTCTTTGCAAAGTATAATGTTTTATAAAAAATTTCTCATGTTATAAATAATAGCTTGGCTAAATCCAATGCTTTTTGTATTCAATGTTTTAAAGGTCCCGTAGCTCAGCAGGATAGAGCACCAGATTCCTAATCTGGTTGTCGCGCGTTCGAATCGCGCCGGGATCACCAATAGAAGCACGAGATTCACAATCTGATTGTCGGCGCATTCGAATCGCACGAAGAGAATTTAAAGGAAGCTATCATTTTCATCAGGATTATCTTTTTCCAATCCTACATGAGTAAACAGATTCCTCCTTGTTCTATCTCTGGGAAATATCTAAAAATTCTAGACATAACCAATATTTCATCATCCGATCTTCTATTGAGTCGCTATTAAAACCACTGAATTTTCCATCCCAACAAACGCTTCCATATTTCGCATGCTGATCTCACCATGCCAACAAAACCAAGCTATCTTTATGCTTGTATTCCGAAAATATTTTTCAAAAAATATATCCTGATATCGATCAAGCTATATACCATATTAGAAAAAATATTCTATTTTCAATGTTATGATATATTTATTGAAACCAACAACTCAAGTCAGAAATAATATCAAAATAAAAGCATAATCTCTTCATAATGACGATAGACAAAAGATCATAGCATATGAACAACCACATCTACTGATCAAAAACGAAGATCATATCCTTATAATGACCATTCCTTACCTTGATCTTCCATCGCCCGAAACGATAAATCTATCTGCCTCATCAAAAATCCAATAAATCCGCCTCAATCAAAAATTCTTTTTAACCATCTTGCCGCTAATGAAACTTTCGTTTTTCAATTTATAAGGGAAAACAAAAATTTTTACTTCTAGAAAAATCTATCTCCAGGATTACTCATTGTGGGTAAACCATAAAACCCACAGCAATTGAAAAAGCACCTCCCTTAGCATTCAAAGACAACCCTAGAATTCCCATGGATCTCCTTATACAAACCTTAGGCAAAAACATTCGCCGCGTAAAAGAAAAGAAAAATTTCCAATTTCTCTTCTTTTCAAGCCAGAAGATACGAAAACTGCGAAACAACTTGTTTATAAGCTTCTCTTTTAAAATCAACAACCATATCAGGCGTATCCACCAAAGGAACCCAAGCCCAAGTATCAAACTCTGACTTATATCCGCAAGCTATTCGATCTACGCAAATCTCATCTTCTTCCCCTTCAAATCGAAAAGCAAACCATTGTTGTATTTGTCCGCGATATCCATTGTCCTTTATGTGACATTCTAAAAAATCATACCGCACATGCGAACATCCCTTTCCCAAAAAAGAAACAGATTTTATATTGGTCTCCTCATATAATTCACGATAAGCAGCATCAAGAGGATCCTCTCTTATATTAATACCTCCTTGAGGCATTTGCCATAACAATGAACTAATCTCACCATCATGGCTCACTGGACACCGACGCCCAACCCAAACAAAATTATCCTGGTTCAATACTATGATTCCCACACATGGTCTGTATAGATGGGAATTTTCTTCGGAAGACAGCAATTCTCTTATCCTCTTTTTTATCAAGGAATCCTAGTTATTCTAGTAACGTATAGATCAATCTTTGACTAAACACGATAAAGGAACAACCGATATGTCATTACGTGCATAGGTTTTTTGAATCCACCGCGAAATAATCTCAATGCTTTCATCAAAAGCCACTGCAATACCTATTGCCTTCCCCGACTTGTGAGCAAGATTCTCCAGATCTCTAATCTTTTTCGAAATACTATCATGGTCAAGCCGATCATCTAAATAAAAATCAGCAATCGCATAAGGAAGACCAACCCTCGAAGCCAACTCTTTGGTAAAATTTCTTGCCGAAATTCCGTCATCAAAAAACATTAATCCACGCTTAGCAAGATCTTTAAATACCACCTCAGAAGAGCTTTTATCTGAGAGGAACATGTCTCCGCGATAATTCATAACTCCAATATAATTTTTCATACGCTCCAAAGAGCGGTATAGATGATCAAGCAATACTTTAGGTGAATGCCTCACTCGCAAGGTATATGGATCATCTTCCTCACTTGATTCGCCAAAGCTCTCCATAGGAACCTGCAAAAGAATTTCATGTCCTTTTATCCGCGCTTCTTGCATCCAACGCTTTAAACTATTGCCATTAGATGCAAACGAAAGTGTAATATTTTTAGGCAAGACATCTATGGCACGCTGTGTCCCCGTCTGGCTTATCCCTAAACCGGAAACCACAATAGCAATGCGCGCACCATCAAAACGAGGACAAGTATTTGCATAGTATTCAAAAGAGCTTGATCCATCTTTGCCCCGTATCGGCAAATAACCACGATCACTCTTCTCCACAAGATCTTCTTTAGAAAGGACGGATCCTAATTTATCCTGTACATCTGGAATAGAATCTACAATAGAGGAGGCATCTACGTATTGACCTATAATCCTATTAACAAGAGAAGAATCTTTCTGATCTCTACCATCATCATTCTCCCTTTTTATAATATCCATAGATTCTTCAATATTAACATCAGCATGTACTGCATATGAGACAGGATTAACAACTTCAGGGATCTCCCTAATGAAAAAATATTTTTCTGTATTGTCCACAACATCAACTAACCAATTCGAAGCATAGATATAGATAGAAAGAACGATAATACAAAAATAAAATAATAAATTAAAACTCAAGCGAAAAGAAACCCTCACACATAAAGGTCTTTTTTCGGAAGATTTTCTCCCCAAAGGCTTATTCAAGTCAAAGCTCACAAATACTTCTCTTTTCAATAATTTACTTAGTACTTTATATAAATTTCCTCATCATGATAGATTCTATTTGTTTACTAAGGAAAGAGAGTTTGGAAAAGAAACGTCTTTTTTTGTTCCACGCAACAAATCAAATGCATAATTCAATTGAACATCTTCCTTCGCATCTTTAGGAATATAAGAAACCGAACCCGAACCTTCCTCTGTCTCATTGCGACCCCTTATGTGTCCTGGCAACCTAGACTCACCTATAAGCATTTTCTCCTCTAAAAGATCTTTTGGCAAAGACTGCTCAACCCGTATGTCAGGTTCTATTCCTGCTCCCTGGATTGACCTCCCAGAGGGAGTATAATAAAGACCAACTGTTAACTTTAGAAACCCTTTATTGGCTAGTTTAATATAACGCTGAACTGATCCCTTGCCAAAAGATTTTGTGCCAATAACGGTTGCTCTCTTGAGATCTTGCAAAGCTCCTACTACGATCTCAGAAGCCGATGCTGAACCACCATCAATCAAAGCAACAATCGGCTTTCCTTCCGTCAAATCAGGGGAAGATTTAGCATAGTATCGGCGAGTTTCTTCAGGTTTTCTCCCTCGCACAGACATAATCTCTCCTTTATCCAAAAAAGTATTAGCAACATCCAAAGCCGAATCCGCCAGACCTCCTAAATTATTGCGAAAATCTAAAACATATCCCTTAAACCTATCTGTCGAAGCTTTTTTCTTGATCTCCATAAGAGCTTTATGTAAGTCATCACAAGTAGTTTTTGCAAATGACCTGATACGTATGTATCCGATATCACCGTCTTCAATGCGAAAATCAACAACGACAGGATGAATGATCCCACGCAGAATCGTAAACTTAATAGGGCTCTCCTTTTTGAGAGGCTTTCCTCGTAATACGGTAAGCGTAACGGGAGTATTAACTTGACCACGCATTTTGGATGCTACTGTACGCAAACTCAATCCAACTACTGATTTTCCATCAATTTCTGAGATCAAATCACCTTCTACAAGACCGGATCTGAAAGAGGGACCTCCATCTATAACAGAAATAACCTTTAAAAAATCTCCTTGGGCATAAAATTGAATACCTATTCCTCCAAATTCTCCCTTGATGAAGTCCTCTTCTACAAGGGAACCATCCTCTGGCCTTATATATGCAGAGTGCGGATCTAGTGAACTGAGCATACCATCAATAGCATTTTCAATAACTTTTACACTATCAATCGGCTTAACATACTCGTTTTGTACATGTTTAAAGACATCTCCAAACAAAGACACCCCATTATATAAGTCCTCATCCGCAACTGTAGGCATTGCAAAAAATAAAGAACAACTTACTAAAAAAGCCCCAATCCAGGAACTTATTTTAAAAGAAGAAGATTTTTTTAACACCTTGTTCCTTTCCCCATCATGATAGATTCTATTTGTTTACTAAGGAAAGAGAGTTTGGAAAAGAAACGGCTTTTTTTGTTCCACGCAACAAATCAAATGCATAATTCAATTGGACATCTTCCTTCGCATCTTTAGGAATATAAGAAACCGAACCCGAACCTTCCTCTGTCTCATTGCGACCCCTTATGTGTCCTGGCAACCTAGACTCACCTATAAGCATTTTCTCCTCTAAAAGATCTTTTGGCAAAGACTGCTCAACCCGTATGTCAGGTTCTATTCCTGCTCCCTGGATTGACCTCCCAGAGGGAGTATAATAAAGACCAACTGTTAACTTTAGACCCCCTTTATTTGTTGCTAGTCTATTATAATCTTGCACAGATCCTTTACCAAAAGATTTTGTGCCAATAACGGTTGCTCTCTTGAGATCTTGCAAAGCTCCTACTACGATCTCAGAAGCCGATGCTGAACCACCATTAATCAAAGCAATAATCGGCTTTCCTTCCGTCAAATCAGGGGAAGATTTAGCATAGTATCGGCGAGTTTCTTCAGGTTTTCTCCCTCGCACAGACATAATCTCTCCTTTATCCAAAAAAGTATTAGCAACATCCAAAGCCGAATCCGCCAGACCTCCTAAATTATTGCGAAAATCTAAAACATATCCCTTAAACCTATCTGTCGAAGCTTTTTTCTTGATCTCCATAAGAGCTTTATGTAAGTCATCACAAGTAGTTTTTGCAAATGACCTGATACGTATGTATCCGATATCACCGTCTTCAATGCGAAAATCAACAACGACAGGATGAATGATCCCACGCAGAATCGTAAACTTAATAGGGCTCTCCTTTTTGAGAGGCTTTCCTCGTAATACGGTAAGCATAACGGGAGTATTCACTTGACCACGCATTTTGAATGCTACTGTACGCAAACTCAATCCGACTACTGATTTTCCATCAATTTCTGAGATCAAATCACCTTCTACAAGACCGGATCTGAAAGAGGGACCTCCATCTATAACAGAAATAACCTTTAAAAAATCTCCTTGGAAAGAAACTTCAACACCTATTCCTCCAAATTCTCCCTTGATCAATACCTCCTCTAAAATGGAGATATCCTCTTGTCTTATGTACATAGAGTGCGGATCTAGTGAACTGAGCATACCATCAATAGCATTTCCAATGGCTTGCACATTATCAACCGGTTCAACATACTGCGAATGTACATGTTCAAGGATCTCTCCTAACAAAAATATCTCATTATATAAGCGATCATCCGCAACTATAGAAACCGCAAAAAAAGAAGAACAACCTGTTAAAAAAGCCCCAATCCAAGCGCCTATTTTAAAAGAAGAAGATTTTTTTAACACCTTGTTCCTTTCTCAAAACCTTACACCCTTGAACTCAATACAATGCATATTAATTGGCGATTCTAGCAATATCTAACAAACAGATTCCTGTCGATATATCTATCTTCTTTCTAATATACAATCATCTTAAACCCTATAGATAAAAGATTCCCAAGAGAAAAAAGAACTCATACCTATCGATAATTCTATTCTATCGCATCTATCGCAGTCAAAATAACCTATATACTACCTTTAAATATTTTATTTTTCGAAATACGCCACCTTGCAAGCACCTAACTATAATTATTACATGTTATAAGTGTTGCTAAAAGAAACACGAATCGTAATTACTTTTTAAAGATAAAAACGCATTCACTATGCAAAAACGGCTGATATCTTCCCTCATCAATGAGATTCTTCCCTTGTTTTATCACTAGAAAGCACTTCTTCAAGATTATATAATTTTCGCGATTCTGGATGAAAAACATGAACTATGACATCTCCAGCATCAACTAAAACCCAGTTAGCAGCGACCAAACCCTCAACACCAAAAACCTTAATATTTTTCTGCTTAAGATCAACAATAAGATTGTCTGCTATAGAAACAACATGTCTCCCTGAACGCCCCGAAACAATAATCATATTATCACATAACAAAGAACGAACAGATGTATTCTCCACTAGACAGATATCCTCAGCCTTTGATTTTTCAAGACTTTCCATAATCGCCAAAAGACAAGAAGAAGAATCATTGCGTATTGCTAGATCTCCAGAATTTTGTCGTCCATCTTTTTCTATATTTATCAACATCTTCTCCCTCCTTAAAAAATCCACCTTGAAAACCCCAAAACTTATCGTACAATCTCTTTTCTCTAAGGGAAAAAATATACAATTATACAATATCATTTGTAGCATAACATTACATATTCAAACGCCGCATGCGTTACTGAAATAATCCTAATTTTCCATGTACTCGCTTGTTATTTGGAAAATATAGCCATATTCTACATCCATTGAAATCTATTTTTATATTAGAAAGAATTTTGAGAAAATAATGATTAAAACCGCAATTCATATCCTTATTTTGTTGCTTGCAAGTTGCACAACAGCGCTTTCTGCAGACAGCACAATCAAATCTTTAACGGTCTATTCCAGTCGCAACAAAGACATTATGTCACCGATTTTTCAATCCTTTGAAGAACAAACGGGCATAAAAATAAATGCTCAATATGCTTCTACTCCTGAACTATTGAACCTGATAAAAAAGAGAAGAAAAACAGTTCTGCCGACGTCTTCATAGCTCATGGTATCACACATCTTATTGGCAATGAATCTTTCTTTTATACACTGCCTTCTTCCCTTACAAAAAAAAATTCCCCTGAATTTAAAAACGAAAATAAAAAATGGATAGAAACATCTAGTTATGCTCAGGTATTGGCATACTCTACTGCACGCATTAAACCTGAAAAACTGCCCAAGAGTGTTTTTGATCTTATAGACAAAAAATGGAAGGGAAGAGTTTCTTTTGCAAAAAACAATCCATCTTTCCAGATGTTTATAATCGCCCTTCAATCCAAATTTGGCGCGAATAAAACACATGAATTCACTCAAGGACTTATTGACAATAATGCCAAATCATACAATGGAAATATTGCTCAAATACAAAGCATCACTAATGGTGATACGGATATCGCTTTGGTTGATTCCCGCTCTCTCACAGCGTTTAAAGTCCGCGATCGCAACTTTCCTGTCTCCCAAATTTTCTTCCGTAAAGGAGATATTGGTAATGTTCTTTTCACAACCAGCATAGGAATCCTAAAATCTTCAAAAAAGAAAAGCACAGCGACAAAACTCCTTAATTTTATGTTATCACCTGCTATTCAACAATATTTTTCTACGACAATCGGCGAATTTCCGACCATAAAGGGGACTATTGCAAACCAATCTTTCGCCGAAATTACTCATCCAAAAGACTTCTCTCCGGCATTAAATTCTAAAATCTTATCCGATGCACAAAATACCCCCAAGAATATTAACTGATCTCATTCGGGATTTTTAAATAGAAGTTAATCAGCAGAAAAGAAAACCGATCATCCCTCATGTGCTGATATAGCAACGACTAGAGCTATACTAATTGGTCGGTTTTTCTTTGTATGGAGCGTCATAAAGAACAATTAATTCCAAAAATAATTAATCTTTCTCACCCCAAAGCAAGTCACAGCCATTCGCACACCTTGCTCAATGCAATTCATTTGATAATCAACGCTTGAGCTTTTAATGCCAAATCAATATCCCCTTTTACATAAGTTTTTATTCCTAATTATATTATAGCTTATGTAAGTCTTTTAATGTTTTTCAAAATATACTCCAAGATCCGAGAATCCCTTGAATTATCAATGCCTTCCATACCTATTATCATCTAAATTTTAAATACACATTTGCTGATCACTCCTAGAAGAGATACTCAGATCTTGAGCGGCAGAAAGCCCCCCTTTGAATTTTCTTTAAGGAACTCTTCCAACATTCAATCTAAAGATTTTTGGCTAAAAGAATCTTTAGCGCAGTAATTTTGAAAAGGCTACACTGATGAATTCATATCCGTAAATAAATATCTACCATCAGCCATTATATTGATACAATCTAAAGTTACCAAAATATTCTTAGTTCAATTTTTTTTATACTACCAACACTTGAAGAGAAAACAGACATCAGGCTTAAACATTGTGATGGCGTTACATATCAAAAGGACGATGATCATAGAAATGTATTTCCGTCTTCTCCTAAAGATATTAATGTTTGAATGTATAAATACCCAATACCATCATATGTATTTTCTTCTTTTAACATATTCAGAAAATTACTTTATAATTTGGACAAATTGTTTTAAAATAAAGCATATCAAAAGATAATAATATCAAGATATAAAACTTTGCTCTCATGAGATGGCTCTCATTTAATCCCTTATCTAAAAACCTCTGATTTTAAACAACCATCCACAAGAATCCTGGCGACGACTTTGCAAAGATTGCTAATATGCTGCAAGTTATATCGCTGAATTTTGCATTCCTGCTTTTGCCATTTGTTTCTGAATTCAACTTTATGACTTAATCTTGATTTGGAATCTTGCTAGACTGTACTAACCCGACTCTAAAGCCAATAAAAAAATACCAAAAATAAACTTAATAACATATTAATTAAAAATATCTTCCTCTTGCACTAAAAGAGGTATTATCCCCACCACTCAATCTCAAAAAAACGAGAAAAACCCAAGAAAATTCACATATAGGATTAACAGTGCCATGGGGGGGGGATTCCATAAAATTTAACTATACTAAACCTAATAAAGAAATCAAAACACCCACAAAAAATGCAACCATTACCACAAGAGAAAATACAAGAGCACTTTTCTTTTCATTCAAAGATGAATCCTCAACCGAAATTCCCAGAGACCTTTGATGCTCTCCATCCCAATAACGACGGCATCTACGTACTTCCCTATCTTCGGTGACAAGAGCCATACGAGACTTAGAAATTGAAGTCCGTGTATGAACCATTCTTCATCCTCCCATAAAAAAATAATTAATTCAATATTTAGGTTAATTATATCCTAACAATCAATACATATCAATGCTGCAATATATGAATCCGCCACTAAAACCGCAGTTTAAAAATTATTTTTTCTTAAAATTTAATGAGTATCATAAGGAAAAACCCTTCCTCTTTACAGGATTCATCCCCCAAATAGCATTTCAAAAAAGATCCTCTGAACGTAAGATTTTTTATTTTAGATATCCACAAAAAAATATCCGCAGAGGAAAAAGAATTATGGAAATACCATACAAAACACTATCAATAAAAAAACAATTTCCTTCCCTAACAACAAGAAAGAATGATATACTTGCCGATCATTGGCAGAAAAACTCTGTAAAATTGAAAAATAAAATTTTAATATATTTTCTTATTCCATTACACATATACGTGTAATGTAGAATCAATAACCTCTAAAATGTGAATAGTAACGGCGATGAAACTGCACTATCCACTTATTGGATTACGAAGAAAAAATTAAAAGTTATAAAATCAATCTTTTTACTTCAAGATTTTAAAAAATAGTATAGAGTGAAGTTCTCTGTCCTGCTATATAGAATCTATACTCTAGGTTATGTAAGCAGGAAAGATCTGTGGACGTGGCGAAACCGGTAGACGCAGCAGACTTAATATTGTTGAGTGCCTATGGAGAAATCCATAGAGTAGAACTGCTCAAAGTCGGGGAAAGCTAATGGTTTATTCCTAAGCTAATCCCGAGCCAAACCTTTATCATAAAGGGAGGTGTAGAGACTGGACGGGCAGCACCTGGGACGTAATCGTTATGGTGAAGGGACAGTCCAGACCACAAACACTGTGAAGCAGTGGCAACGAAAGTTGTAGTGGTAAGAAAATCTGCTTCTCGATTTTGAGAGTGCGGGTTCAAGTCCCGCCGTCCGCACCATAACCGGCTTTATAGGATCTCAGGAAGAAACTTTCTAGTTACTTCCTGAGATCTATCTTGAGGACATACTTAAAAGATACTGTTTTTGTGAATTATTGATAAATATCATCGCAGACGAAGATATAGTAACAAACCAGTTGCCATAACCAAGTACAATAATACAAAGCCAGAAATATTAACGATAATTTAGAGCAGGAAAATTTCCTAAAATCCTATCATTATACATGAATAAGAACAGATAAAAATCTCAGGAAAATCATCTCACTATACAAAACTTCTCTTACGAAGAACGCAATATTGCACCTGAACTTTTCTTAACGCTTTCTATAATAAGTTCTGTCAATTTTTTAAAATCATCTTCAGAATAAGTCTTTTCGAAAGGCTGAATAACAACCTCAAGGGCAATAGATTTCTTGTCCTTACCCAATGATTTACTTTCAAAAATATCAAAAACAGTAACATCAATGATAAGACGAGGATCAACTTTCTTAATAGACTTAACCAAAGCACCCGCAGGCGAAGACTTGTCTACAACAAAAGCAAAATCTCGTCGAATCGGCTGAAGAGAAGACATTTCCATAACCTTCTTGGTATATGGCTTTGATTTCTTCGTAGAAATCGGAATAGAATCAAGATAAACCTCGAAACCACACAGTGGCTCGGATAATCCAAAAAAATCCAAAACCTCAGGATGGAACTGACCAAAACAACCTAAAACCATTTCTTTCCCCATCTTGATGGTTCCAGATCGACCTGGATGATACCAAGAAGGCGCCACTGGCTCAACGTGAATTGAATCAATGGAAATAAAAGATTCTATCACAGCCAACGCATCTGCCTTAGCATCAAAAACATCCACATCCCGACAAGAATTGCCATGTTTTTCTGACCAAAAACGTCCAGATCCCTCTATAGATGAAGACCCCCATCTCACACCAGATGCCATACATCTTTGCCCCTCAGGTTCGTCGCTATCGTAAACATCAGATACCTCGAAAAGAGCAATTTCCGTGATTGCACGGTCAATATTATTGCTAACTGCTGTCAATAATCCCGGAAAAATAGAAGTCCGCATATCTGACATATCTAAGGAGATAGGATTCAAAATCTTCAATTTTGGATTTTCTCCTCCAAAAATAATCGATTGCTCTTTTGGAATAAAAGACAAAGTAACAACTTCCATCATAGCTCGAGCGGCAAGAACACGTTTAGCGAAACGAATCCTACGCTGCTGTACTGATAACTCCCCTTTACTATCTTCTGAAGTGATAGGAAATGGCTGACCTTCTATCTTATCAACACCATAAATTCGCAAAATTTCCTCTACTAAATCAGCCTTTTCCTTGACATCTCGACGCCACGAAGGCACAGAAACTATAGCCAAATCGCCAGAAGAAGCCTCAATATTAAATCCAAGATTTTGTAAGATACGCAAACTCTCTTTAGCAGGAATATCTATACCCGTTAAGCGCCTTACTTCTGAACAAGGAAAATCAATTTTACGCGGCTCATATTCTAAACTCGTCCCAATAGAAATTTCAGAGGCAATACCACCACATAACGATACAATCAGCGATATAGCTCGTTTAAGCGCGGGCATAGTTCCCTGCAAATCAACTCCACGCTCAAAACGATAACGAGATTCAGTTAAAATACCTAATTGCTGACCGGAAAATGCTATATTAATCGGATTCCATAAAGCTGCTTCAATAAGAACATCTGTCGTATCATCATCACAGCAAGCATTTTTTCCACCAATTATGCCCGCTATAGATTCAACAGCATGATCCGACGCAACTACAATATTTTCAGGAGATAGATCATATACCCGATCGTCTAGCGCCATAATCTTTTCACCCTCACTTGCACGACGCACAATAATATCACCAGATATCTTTGCGACATCAAATACATGCAAGGGATACCCTAATTCTAAAGAAATATAATTCGTAACATCTACAAGGGCACTTATAGAGCGCAATCCCACTGCTTCCAATCGCCTGCACATCCACTTCGGAGAAGAAACATTACGCACTCCCCTTACACGACACATATAGAATGCTTGACACAAACTCATGTCATCTAAATTAACCCTAATATCCAATGATACGGATCCAGATTGAGAATAGCTTGGAAGAGAAATTTCCTTTAGAGAGCCCAAACCAGATGCAGCTAAATCCGAAGCAATGCCACGAATACCAGCACAATCTGGACGATTTGGCGTCAAACCAATCTCAATTACCGGATCAGAAAGCCCAGCATAATCACTAAATATCTCTCCTATAGAAGCATCACTGGGCAACTCCATTATGCCGTTATGATTATCAGAAAGCATTAACTCCTTTTCTGAACACAGAATGCCACAACTTTCAATGCCACCGATCTTTTTAACATCAATTTTTATCGCCGTTCCCGGCATATAACTTCCAGGAGGAGCCCAAACCCCCAACAAGCCGACACGAACATTAGGCGCACCGCAAACAACTCGTACGGATTTCTGCTTACCAATATCTATCTCGAGAACCTTAAGATTGCTAGAAATAGGATGACTTTCCACCGATAAAACTTTTGCAACAATAAAAGGTAGGAGAGACTTCCTATCATCAACTTTTTCAACCTCAAGTCCAATAGCAGTCAACCTATCACAAACCTGCTCAAGACTAGCATCTGTATCCAAATGATCTTTTAGCCAAGAAAATGTAAACCTCACGATATCAATCCTTTACAAACTCAAATGAGAGAACAGTGGCGGTATATTCAGGGGACTAAATCCATAATGCCGAATCCAACGTACATCGGCACCAAAAAAGTCACGTATATCAGGCATTCCATATTTTAGCATAGCTATGCGATCAAGACCCATCCCCCAAGCAAATCCTTGATAGACATCCGGATCAATATTAACAGCTCGCAACACATTAGGATGAACCATACCACATCCTAAAATCTCCATCCATTCAGTCCCTTCGCCAAACTTTATAACCCCATCGGAACGACTACACCGAATATCAACCTCAAAAGAAGGCTCTGTAAAAGGGAAAAAAGATGGACGAAAACGCATTTTAAGCGATTTAACTTCAAAAAAAGCCTTGCAAAAAGACTCAAGAACCCATCGAAGATTTGCAATATTCGCAGTCTTGTCAACCACAAGACCTTCAATTTGATGAAACATCGGAGAATGTGTAGCACTGGAATCCCTGCGATAGGTTCTTCCTGGAACTATTATTTTGATCGGTGGGCGCTGAGATTCCATAACCCGAATCTGTACTGGCGAAGTATGCGTACGCAAAAGCTTATACTTATCCCCACAAATTCCTGGAAGAAAAAAAGTATCATGCATTTGACGAGCAGGATGCCCATCCGGGAAATTTAATGCGGCAAAATTATAGTAATCCGTCTCAATATCAGGACCTTCTTTTACTGAAAAGCCCATATCCAGAAGAATATCAGTCACTTCATCAAGAACCTGTGTCACAGGATGAATACGCCCTCTCCGAGACGGAGAAGATCGAACAGGCAAGGTCACATCAACAGACTGCGATGATAATTGCGAGGCAATAGAGATGCGCTTCAAATCTTCCTTACGGATAGAGAGAGCCTCAAGCAAATCGGACTTAAGTTGATTAAGGGCGGCCCCTCTAATACGAAGCTCCTCCGAAGGAAGCCCCTTCAATCCCTTCAAAAGAGTAGAAACCGATCCTTTTTTACCTAGAGCATAAATCCGAATAGCATCAAGCTGATCTATGTGCATAGCAGAAGATATCGACTGAGTAAGGGAAATCCTCATCTCTTCTAAACAATCATCAAAGGACTTCTCTTGGCTCATCTTTTTCCCTTTACCTAATATAAAGACTATATCACTCTATGAGAGATGACGACGTGTCACCAACTATAATAACTTAATATTATAATCATCAAGCCTTCTTGAGAAGAGCTTATCCCTTGACGAGTGACATTTTTTCAAACTACAATTCCTATTATTAAGGATAGCCTCAAAAAATTTCGATTTTCTGACACAGTCTTTAGAAGGATTCTTCCTCCCTTAAACTAAGATTGATTCCCAACTGCAATTTCGACGAATTTATCAAAAACCTCTGGTTTATCAATAGCAAGCTCGGAAATCACTCTACGATCAAGCGCAACTCCCGCCTTGTTAAGTCCACCAAAGAAACGAGAATACGTCAAGCCACGCAAGCGAGCGGCTGCATTAATACGCTGAATCCAAAGACCTCTGAAATCACGCTTCTTAAGCTTACGATGACAATAAGAAAACTGCATAGAACGATCCACCGCAGCCTTAGCAGCACGTATAGTGTTTTTACGACGACCGTAAAACCCCTTGGCTAACTTCAAGACCTTTTTGTGCTTGCTACTAGAAACAACGCCTCTTTTCACACGGGTCATTATTACCTATCTCCTTAAGAAAACACATTTCCTCACCTTTTTCCTTAGAGGGCATTAGGGAGGTAATTCTTTATAATCCTCTTCGTATCAGAAACCGCTAAAATCATAGGACCACGCGCGTTGCGTATAAACTTATTCGATCGCTTTATCATCCCATGACGTTTACCAGCAGCCTGCGCCTTGACTCTTCCACCAGCAGTAACCTTAAATCGCTTCTTAGCAGAAGAATTTGTCTTCATCTTAGACATTTATTACCCCCACTATCCTCAGGGGGGAAAAGAACAAGTCTACCCCCTAATTCACAAAAATAAGCAAAAAATCTCAATAAAAACAGACAAAAAACAGTCCCACCAGAAAGATCTAGGTAGACTAATATGACTGTCTGCATACGATACATAAAACAAATAAAACATTCAAGAGATAACAAAGCGACAAATGCCCAATGCGATTACCTTGGAGACAATACCATAAGAATTTGACGTCCTTCAAGCTTAGGTTCAAGCTCAACCTTGGATATTTCCTGTACATAATCTTTAATTTTGACCAAAAGAGTATGTCCAATATCCTGATGCGTAATCTCTCGACCACGAAACCTGAGAACAACCTTCACTTTATAGCCAGAATTTAAAAACCCACTTATAGCCCTCATTTTTATATCGTAGTCATGCGAGCTAATAACAGGACGAACCTTAACTTCCTTGACTTCAATGACTTTTTGCTTCTTTCGAGCTTCTACTGCCTTCTTCTGATTCGTATACTTTAATTTACCTAAATCAAGAATCTTACAAATAGGAGGAACGGCTGCTGGAGAAATCTCCACAAGATCAAGTCCTGCCCCCTCAGCCATCCGCAAAGCTTCAGAAGTTTCAACTTCACCCATATTCTGACCATCAGCTGCTATAAGCTGAATCCTTGGATTTCGTATCGCTTCATTTGCACGCATTCCATCTTTCGTGCCTGTATCTGACTTAAATACCTTGCGAATCGTCATACTCTCCTTAAATATTAATTCCTTTTCTAGAGATGCAATAATTATACTCCTTTAGTCAAGCACATAAAACAAATATATCACATCTCTTTGTAACAAATATATATACACCAACACATAAACTATTCTTAAAAGGGCAAGCCAAAAAGCATTCTGCTGCTTATCCCTTCCTTCCTATAATCCCCGAAAAATGGTTTTATGCATTGTTTTAATTCCCATAGTATCCAGAGCTGTTAGTCACTATATTTTTAACCTTAGGATTGTTTCTCATATTGACATATCAGAACCCAATAAAACAGATGATCAAGAAACATAGAAAAGACTATAAATCAAATAATTACGACTAAATAACAGTCTTATAAATAGATCTGTAAGGGGGCTTATTCAGAGAAAAGAATGAGTACGAATAAAAAGGAGGATCGGCGTCCATAATTCCTATATTGAACATATATATTATGAGAGATGGATAAGTAATAGCATATCACGTATATCACTCAGATATGCTTCTTACTGCTTAATCGCTCAAGAAAGTAACACTGAAAGATCTTTTTCTTTTGCGATAACTGTTATCTGTTGCTATAGTGCAGCGATGTACAGCACGATACCCCTTTCGAGAATACGCAACTTTTCCATCATAGCTCATATTGACCATGGAAAATCCACCCTCGCAGATCGATTTATTCAGCACTGCGGAGGACTAACTAAGCGCGAAATGTCAACACAAGTTCTTGACAGCATGGATATAGAACGCGAGCGCGGGATAACCATCAAAGCACAAACAGTTCGTCTTCACTATACAAGTAAAGATGGTCAAAAATACCTTTTGAATCTTATCGATACGCCAGGACATGTAGACTTTACATATGAAGTTTCCCGCTCGCTATCAGCTTGCGAAGGGTCTCTCCTCGTCGTTGATGCAAGCCAAGGAGTGGAAGCTCAAACCATTGCGAACGTCTATCAAGCTATTGACAACGACCACGAGATCATCCCTGTTCTCAATAAAGCCGATTTATCTTCAGCAGATCCAGAACGCGTCAAAAAACAAATTGCAGATATGATCGGCATCAATGCAGACGACGCTTCTCTCGTTTCAGCCAAAACGGGACAAGGAATTCCCTGTCTTTTGGAAAGAATTGTTCAATATCTACCATCTCCTAAAAGCCCCGGAGGAGAAAAAGCTCCCTTTAAAGCTTTACTCATCGACAGCTGGTATGACACTTACCTTGGCGTCATAGTTCTGGTTAGAATTATAGATGGAAAACTAACCAAGAACCAATCCATACGGATGATGGGAACCAAAGCCAGATATCAAGTCGAACGCGTCGGAATCCTGACACCCAAAATGATTGAAATAGAAGCCTTGTATCCTGGTGAAATTGGCATCTTCACAGGATCTATCAAAGAAGTATCGCATACCCGCGTTGGCGATACGATAACCGATGACCGCTTGCCAACATCTTCGTCTTTACCTGGCTTTAAACCGATACAACCCGTGGTTTTCTGTGGCTTATTTCCTATAGATTCTGCTCAATTCGAGAATCTGCGCATAGCAATGAACAAGCTACGCCTTAATGATGCATCTTTTTCGTTTGAAATCGAAAATTCTGCCGCTCTCGGGTTTGGCTTCAGATGTGGATTTCTTGGTCTCCTCCACCTGGAAATTATCCAGGAACGCCTTGAAAGAGAGTTTAATCTAGATCTGATAGGAACCTCCCCGTCTGTTATATATCATCTTCTTATGAACGATGGCAGCATTCTAAAGCTCGGAAACCCGTTAGATATGCCAGATGTGACGAAAATTTCTGAATTTAGAGAACCCTGGATCAAGGTCACTATTATAACTCCAAGCGAATATCTTGGATCCATTTTAAAACTATGCCAAGATCGACGCGGAATCCAAATTGAAATTAGCTATCTTGGAAACCGAGCAATGTTGCTCTACGAACTTCCTCTCAATGAAGTCGTATTTGATTTTTATGACCGCCTAAAATCAATTTCTAAGGGATATGCATCCTTTGATTACAGTTTAATTGATTTTAGAAACAGCGACTTAGTAAAATTATCCATACTGGTAAATGATGAGGCAATAGATGCCCTCTCTATACTTGTTCATCGCTCTATCTCGGAAAAACGCGGACGGAGAATCTGCGAAAAATTAAAAGACCTCATTCCACAACAGATGTTTCAAATAGCAATTCAAGCAGCTATCGGCGGTCGTGTTATTGCACGCGAAACAGTAAGAGCACGTCGCAAGGATGTAACAGCGAAATGCTACGGAGGAGATATAACTCGTAAACGCAAACTTCTTGAAAAACAAAAAGAAGGGAAAAAGCGTATGCGCCGTTTCGGGAAAGTAGATATCCCACATAATGCATTTATTTCTGTTCTTAAAACACACAATGAATAAATATTGCGCAAAATGATAAACGAGCAATAAGCTCAACTATCCGACAGTCTTTTTCCTTGAACGAAGGAGAAAAAACCATATATGCGATATAAAAATCAAGCGAACCTCTATCTATCATTAATAGAAAAATTACCTAAGAAAAGTATATCTCATTCTATCAAAAAACATTTTATACTTCATGATACAAATATCCTTAGCCAAAATCGGATAACAATCCATTCGCAAAATCAACAAATCCCCGCCACGAAAGATCCGATATGAAGCCTCTTTTCGATATGCAATTAATTAATGCAAATCGTCTGCGCGCACTTAGACAGAACGATTCCTCTGCGGATTTCCTTTTAGAAATAGTCGCTAAAGAAATAGCTTTTCGACTGAGCATGATGAAAATAACTTTCGAAAATGCCCTAGAATTACATGGAGGAACCGGAATCGTTGGTCACCTTTGCATGGAAACAAAAAAAATTCTTCACTTAACTCGCTCCGAAATTTCTTCGAAATTTTCCTGTCAGAACAGCGAAGTATTAGTGTCTCCCATTGAAAAAATACCTTCCCTTTCCCAGCCTGTTGACCTGGTCTTATCGCCTCTCAACCTGCATGTTATAAATGATATCCTAGGAATGTTATTGCAAATCAATCATATATTAAAACCTGGAGGATTGTTCTTAGCGGCGATTCCTGGAATCGGAACCCTCTCTGAACTTCGAAAAGCACTTTTGAAAGCTGAGACAGAACTCACCGGCGGCGGATCCCCTCGAGTCATTCCGTTTATGGATATAAAAGGCACTGGAGATTTAGTACAAAAAGCCGGATTTACTTCTTCCGTCATAGATCAAGATAATTATACCGTGCACTATAAATCAATGTCCCATTTGATGCACGATCTACGTAAAATGGGGATGACGAATCCTCTTCTTCATCGCAGCAGAAAACCTCCTAGAAAATCACTTTTCACGCGCGCCGCCAAAATCTATGCTGAGGAAAATTCCAGCACCAACGGAGACATAATTGCCAGTTTTTCGATCATTTACATTACTGGCTGGTCTCCTGTTCTCATAAAATAATGCAAGAAAAAATAAAACGAAGAAACCTCTCTGAAAGCGATAGGATAGATACAACTTGAGCACAGATACCCTTGTTTGATTTTGTGTTATTTATATCTCTCATTTTGATAGACATCCGGATCAACATTAAAAGATCGCAACACATGAGAACGAATCATACCACATCCCAAAACATCCATTCATAGTAATATGTTTTTGAAAAAGAATTTATGATATAAAAAAAACGCACAAATACTAATCAATCTTTTTATTTTATAATCCGATGCTTTCGCATCCAAATTTTTCTCTTTATCCCTAAAAAATTAACTTTTAAGAAAACTTCTTAAGAAACATACGAAACAAGAGCCTTGTTTACATAAGCAAATCCACCAATATTTCTAAAGACTAGATGAAGGCAAGCCCTTTCGTAATCCCTCTAAAAAACACTTATACTCACTCAAAAAAACACCATCATATCTGAAAAACAGTGTTTAAAATTAAAAACACTACGCTTGAAAATTATCTCTTATCACCATAATACCAATAAAAATCCAAAAAATTTTCTCACTATCATCAAACAAACCATCATTTGCAAAAATGCCTTTGAAAGAAAAACTGAACCGAAAACGATTAAACTCGGACGTCAAAGGCATATCCTGCAAAGCATGATATTAAAAAAGTCTAGACCTTTTTATTGACAAGCTTTGTATACTGCTTATTCAAACCTCTCACAACACACATCCAAAGGATAATAAGAAGAAAGAAAATACCAGCTAAAACTGGCAAAATAGTCGAGAATGTTGCCATAGGCAATATTATAAATATGAAGGATTGAACCATCGCACCACCAGATTTGGCGATTCTTCCTCCTATAACATCTACAACTGCCTTACCCTTAGTTCTATACTCATCATCTAAAGGAATAAAAGCCATTTCTTTAGTTGAATCAAACATGGTATATTTTGTCGCCTTACTCAAAATATTCTGCAAGGCACCCAAGAAAACCGCCAATACTATTGGGCTGACCTTAATCATATTTTCTGTTAATAAGACCAACTGATTTTCAAAGATAACAAACAAGAAAAACCCACCACCTGTAATTAAAATCATCAGGGGAGTGATAATAGCAGCTGTAAACCACTTAACATTTTTTAGAATATTACTACCAAGTACCATAAATACGATGGTTACAATACCAGTCCATCTCACAAATTCGCCCATAAATTGAGCATAATCACGCTGTAACGGATAAAGTTCACGAACCTTCGCTTTCCAAGGACCCTCAACGAGATTAATAGCCGTTCCATAACAAAACACTAGCAAAACCAAATAGCCAAGGTATTTAGAACTTAATGCCATCTTGAGACTCTCAGAAACTGACATCTTTAGCTTCTTTTTAGAGCTATTTTTCTTCGGCGAATACTGTTGTGGATCTGTAAGGACATAAACATTCATCCACCTATATATTACCATAAGCAAAATACTGGAAAAGACCATAGCCATCATCGAATAACGAATAAGCAAAGCATCATTAAGTTTTGAGAGTCCTATTATAAAACTACCGGCAAATATCAAGCCCACATTGCCTATTAGACCAAACATTGAATAGAAGCGTTTTGCTTGATCGGTCCTAGTAATTCTATTCGCGAACTGCCAAAACATTAAATTAATCATCACAGCACCCCAAAGCTCTGCGAAAACATAAAATAGCGCAAAAGACCATTTCCCTGCGAGATAAATAAACCATTTAAAGTATGGAAATTTAATAGCCAGATCAAAAATGTATTCGGGAGATGGATGGAAAAAATCTTTAAATGGATATAAAACAAATGCAAAAATCGCAAAGAAAGAGACAAAAAAAGAAGTAATAGTATAGAAAAGCTTTTCGTAATCCATAATATTAGAAAGTTTCATATAAATCATAGTAAAAAGAACAGCAGAAGGAAGGACACACCAAAGCTTGACAAAGCTAATGACTTCCGCACCTAGATTTGGAATTATCAAAGAATCCTTTAACGGCCTCAAAGTACTGAAATTAAACAATACAAGAAACATCATCAATGTCATAGGAACGAATTTCTTCGCTTCTGACATCCTCACATCACATAGGACTCGCCACATGTTCAACAATGCATTGCGCAATTTTGGATTTAATGTCACGACTACACACTTCCCTGGTTAGTTAGAACAAACAATCAAAACAATTGAGAGACGTTATAATTAATTAATCCAAGGTTGTATACAATATTTTATGAATTTTATTAAAATGATCCAGACTGAAGAAACCTAATCGATCATAATCACCCCTTAATATAAATCATAATTTATCTTTTTTCAGATTCTTACTAATTCAAACAGGGATTTTTAGACATGTCCTCATTATCCCTAAGACATTTTTCTAAAATTCATTTTGAAATTTAAAAAACGATGTTTTATCCCATAAAATTCTCTCAACCAAGTCCATTTAGAATACAAAATGAGCATATTGCGAATCACATAAAACCAACTATCTAAGATAAGATTTCCTCTAAAACTTAATTTTTGGAGCATCTATTCAGAAAGTGATTTTGCAAAAAAGTAACGAGAGGCTTATCTGCAGGCAACATAGAATATTTATTTAAATCACTGAGTTTTACCCACCTTATTTCCTGTCCTTCATACCCTTTTAAATGCCCTTCAAAATCATAACACGCAAAAAAAGGCATAAGAAGATGAAATTCTTTATAAGCATGGCTCACAAAAGTTAAGGGAATCAAAGAAATCGGTTCAACGATAATGGACAACTCCTCAAAAAGTTCACGTGCTAATGCAACCTCTGGAGTTTCTCTGCACTCGATCTTTCCTCCAGGAAACTCCCAAAAATCTGCTTGAAACTTATTTTTAGGACGTTGAGCCAGGAGTACTTGCTCGTCTTTTTGAAAGATCGCACATGCAACCACTAAAATGAGATCTTTTCTCATCAAGAAATATCACTGCCACACAAAATTGCCATGTTGAAGCATTAACTTGAGATTCATGTCCCTTTGTGAAATTGTTACCTTCCACAACCAATCGTCAAATAGATTTTACAGATTTTCCGATTCTTCAATAAGGATAATTCCGTTAAATCAATCTCGGCTTTGAATAAAAAACCTGCGATTTGAGGCAAGGAACTAAGGGATATTCACAACGCGACACAATTATCACAAACAACGCAAAGTAGAGGAGGAAAAACTCTGGACAGCGATCACTTCTGTCCAAATAAGAGAAAAATCATCGCAAGAATTCCATATAATACAGGAAATTTAACTCCGAAAATTGCTATTAAAATGAACATATTCTTCAGTAAAATTACATGTCCAGACGGTATGATCTTCATTCCCAATGCCAAGATCAACCACTATCGGCACACATCTCTGCTTCATTATAGATAGGACTTCTTCTTGAGAAATATTAACCTCAGGCTCTCCTCTCACGGCGACTCGCACATCCCCAAACCAAATAGACAAACTATCACGATCTACCCGTTCACCAGATTTTCCAACAGCCATCACTATACGCCCCCACCAACGAAAATCCTCGCCGGCAACAGCAGTTTTCACGAGTGGGGAATGAGCAATTGATAGAGCTACTTTTTTAGCTGAAACAGAATCTTCAGCTCCTTTAACGGTAATCTCAAGAATCTTCGAAGCCCCTTCCCCATCACAAACCACCTGAAGAGCCAAATCTTTTAACAGATCAAAGAGAACAGGACGAAAAATAGATATTCGGGGATCATCGATGCTTTCAATACGCGACATACTCCCAGCAGCTGTTCCCGTTGAGAATAGCATAAGAGTGTCGGAAGTCGAAGTGTCACTGTCTATCGTTATGGAATTAAAGCTAGGTTTAACTCCCTCAGATAAAAGAGTTTGCAAAACAGAAGGAGAAATATCAATGTCCGTCACAACAAATGCAAGCATGGTAGACATATCAGGAGCAATCATGCCAGCTCCTTTAGCTATACCATTAACGGTAATCTTGACACCTTCAATATCAACAACGCGTGTTGAAACTTTAGGATAGCTATCCGTAGTCATCATTGCCTTAGCGGCATCAAGCCAAGCATCTCCAGTAACATCCCGAAGCATTTTATCAAATACACCATCAAATTTAGAGACATCCAGAAATTCGCCAATAATACCCGTAGAGGCAAGATAAACTTCGTCCTCTCTACAATTCATAAGCTTTGCTACAGATTTAGCAATGAAACAGACAGCATCTCTTCCTCTTCTTCCCGTAAACGCATTTGCATTACCAGAATTAACGACCAAAACCCTTGCAAACCCATTTGACAAATTTTTTCGACAAAAATCCACTGCTGCTGACGGACAGCGAGAACGGGTAAAGACTCCTGCTACAGATACAGGACGTTCGAAAAACATCAAAAAAACATCATCGCGTCCAGAATATCGAATACCCAGAGAAGCAGTAGAAAGCCCTACACCCCTGATTGATGGCAATACAGAAGGGACACTAGGCATTAAAGAGGAGGACAATACAGACATATGCTATCCTAATTTCTAAAGGAAAAAGAAAAATTTTCCTTTTTAGGTCAATGCTTTACACTTATAGACAATTGAATAGAAAAGTTTCCATGCGTTATAAAGACTATTTTTAAACATCTTGGAAAATGCGCTTGAAAAATCTATAACAAAACCACAACGAATGACGCTTGTACCATACTATCCCGTTGACATCAATAAGAGATAATCTTAATGAAGGATATCATCCTCCATCTAAGATGTCCTCCACTTGGTATACAACGGTTTGTCTGAGGGCTCTATTAGGTGGCAACAATCTCGGAAATACGGGATATTCTTTGAAGAGGAAAGCATCTCCATGGTCAGTATCACTGAGCTGGTAAGCAAGTTCTTTAGTCCTTCTAGTGAGAAACGCTTGTGCCCTTACTATAAAAAAGTTGAGGAAATTAATAATCTTGAAGAAGAAATTTCCAAACTATCTGATGAGCTCTTATCAAAAAAAACATTGGAATTTAGAAAACGGCTTAGCGATGGAGAAACTTTGGACGATTTGCTGATCCCTGCATTCAGCGTAGTACGTGAGGCGGCTCGACGCGTTCTAGGTATGCGTCCCTTTGATGTGCAGCTGGTTGGCGGCATGATACTGCATCAAGGTTCTGTTGCAGAAATGAAAACCGGCGAAGGGAAAACCTTGGCAGCTGTCCTTCCCGTTTACCTCAATGCATTATCTGGAAAAGGTATCCATGTCGTCACCGTCAATGATTATCTCGCTCGCAGAGATTCTAACACGATGTCTCCCTTATATGAATTCCTTGGACTCTCAACAGGCGTTGTTGTAAATGACCTATCTGATAGCGAACGTCGTCTTGCTTATGCTTGTGACATAACATACGTTACGAATAATGAACTTGGATTCGATTACCTGCGGGATAACATGCAATATAGGCGCATGGATATGGTGCAGCGCGAACACAATTTCGCAATAATTGACGAAGTTGACTCAATACTCATTGATGAAGCCCGCACTCCTCTCATCATTTCTGGGGCAGTGGAAGACCAGTCTGATTTATATAGAGCTATAAATTCTCTCATATTGCATCTACAGCCCTCTGATTATGAAGTTGATGAGAAGCAACGTTCTGTGAACTTTTCCGAATCAGGCATTGAAAGAATAGAGGAACTATTACGCCAGGGAAAAATTCTGCAAAAAGGAAGTCTTTATGATTTCGAAAATGTTGCAATTGTCCATCTTGTCAACAATGCTTTGAAAGCTCATAAACTCTTTCTAAAAGACAAAGATTATATCGTTATCAATGATGAAGTTGTGATCATTGATGAATTCACTGGGCGTATGATGAAGGGAAGAAGATTTTCCGATAGCCAACATCAAGCCTTGGAAGCCAAGGAACATGTTGCAATACAACCAGAAAATCAAACACTTTCTTCTATCACATTCCAAAACTATTTTCGAATGTATACTAAATTGGCTGGAATGACTGGAACAGCTTCTACAGAAGCAGAAGAACTAGCCAGTATTTATAATCTAGATGTCGTAGAAATTCCTACAAATCTTCCGGTTATTCGCATAGATGTCGATGATGAAATTTATCGAACAGATCAAGAAAAGTATCACGCCATCATTGCTGAAATTACTGCAGCTCATAAAAAGGAACAGCCAGTTCTTGTAGGAACCGCTTCGATAGAAAAGTCAGAATATCTAGCCAGATTGCTCCGCAAGAAAAATTTTACAAAATTTAAAATTTTAAACGCTCTCTACCATGAGCAAGAAGCATATATAATTTCTCAGGCTGGAATTCCTGGAGCCATTACCATCGCAACCAATATGGCAGGTCGAGGCACTGATATTCAGCTCGGAGGCAATGCTTCTATGCGTATCGAACACGAACTTTGCAATGTTTCTGATGAAAGAGAAAGAGATAAACGTATAAAAATTATTCATGAAGAAATTCAGTTCTTAAAAGATCAGGTTATTTCTGCAGGTGGGCTTTATGTTATTGCCACAGAACGCCATGAAAGTAGACGTATAGATAATCAATTGCGAGGTCGATCAGGTCGTCAGGGAGATCCGGGACGTTCAAAATTCTATCTATCACTTCAAGACGATCTTATGCGTATATTTGGTTCGTCTCGAATGGACGGAATCCTAAAGAAATTAGGATTAAAAGAAGGCGAGGCCATTATTCATCCCTGGATTAACAAGGCAATTGAACGTTCACAAAAGAAAGTTGAGGCACGCAATTTTGAAGTCAGAAAAAATTTGCTGAAATATGACGACGTTCTTAACGAACAGCGTAAAGTAATTTTTGAACAACGCCTTGAAATCATCGATTCAGAGAAGATCTTGGAGATATTTTCTGACATGCGTTATGAGGTCGTTAACGAAATTATCACAAAACATATCCCTGATAATTCCTATCCAGAAAAATGGGAAATTGAAAAACTCAAACTCGAACTCAACACAGTTTTTGGAACTGATCTTCCTGTTGTCGAATGGAGCAAGGAAGATGATATCGATCGAGATGTCATCTGTAATCGAATATTAGAGACAGTAGACAAACTGGTAGCGGAAAAGGAAAAAATCCTAGGAACAGAAAAGATGCAAAATCTTGGACGAAACATACTCCTCCAGACACTAGACGGTCTTTGGCGTGAACATATAGCCAGACTTGAACACTCTCGTGCAGTAGTAGGATTTCGTGGGTATGCACAACGAGATCCATTGCAAGAATATAAATCTGAAGCATTTGGATTTTTCACAATATTGCTTTCCGACCTACGTAGAAACGCTATTTCTCAAATTGCGAACATTGAGCTTGTTCGTATGGATGATCCACATGAAGAATTGCTACTTTCCGCCATGCACCGCAATGCTGAAAAAAATGACAATAAAGTCGCTACAAGTGAAAAAAACGAGCTGAATATTTCTTATTTATCCCCAAAAGAACATATAGGACGCAATAAGCCGTGCCCTTGTGGAAGTGGGAAAAAATACAAACATTGCCACGGATCATATTTTTAAGAAAGAAATTTTCTTCTCAATTCAAATCCTTACAAAGAAAAAATCGCTCCATATGAGATTCTGATTATAAAAGTAACGATCTCTCAATAGACCAATAGATTTTTATCTTAGAGTCACTTTCTGCCAAAAGGAAACAAATCCACTTCAAAGAATTTTAACGCTAGGAAGTGCTCAGAGAAAAATATAATCAATATTCCTTCCCTCAATATCTTACTTAAAGAATACATTTTTACGCTCCATAATTGCCTTTATATAAAATTCTTCTATGCAAATTTTAGATAATAAACTTGTAATTCCATATAAAGATTTGATTTTAATGTATTTTTTTTATTAAATATCCCGTACCGTTTTTATAGATACAGGGCTCAATATTGATGCTTAATTTCTTCACTGAGGATACCTAAGCTTGCTTTTTAGAGTTTTTGTCTTGAAAAAAATCAACTACTCTGAAGTAAAATCTTCGCTCTCTTCTAAAGAGAAAATGATATTATTCCTCTCTTCTTGCATCTTATAAAAACAATTCGTGATAAAATCCCAATGGAAATAGACTTGATTACAAGTAAAACTAGCCAATTCACACTAGTATAGCTTCTGAGAGACATGCTTAATCCCCCAAATCTCATACTGTAAGAGCAAAGTTTCTCTGAAAGAGCTATATATAATTCGCAACAACCACTTTGGACTATAATAATATACCTGATACCAACGTTTTATATGAAAGTTCAAATAGTATCATACCAACAGAAGATACTGTATTAGGCTTCTTATAAAGAACAGCTCTTTTAAATAGAATATAAAGGAATATTTTCAAAAAGAACGCAGAATAACAGCAATTGAAAATAGATATATCTTATCTTCTAAAAAATCTTCAATATTACAGTGATGTTTGTTGTACGGCTTTTAAAGAAGGGAATGTTACCATACCTTTTTCTTAATTTTTGGTCTTTTCACACCAAATGAACAAACGACTAACTTGCATAATTTTCAGAATGAGCCATTCAACATCCTGATCCTGTATTTTATGAAGTGCTGATTATTTCGACGCAGCAAATCCTTTAGCAAGCAAAAACATCTCCACTGATTCTGCCCGCGACGCCAGTGGTTTGATGTGCATTACTTTTCGGAAATGTTTTTTAAGAAGACAGAGTACGTCGTGAGTCGCTCCTCCCTGAAAAGTTTTAACAAGAAAATCACCATCTGCACTCAAAGTCTCCAAAGCAAAATGTGCAGCAGCCTCACATAAACTCATAGTACGCAAATGATCTGTTTTGCGATGACCAATAGTTGGAGATGCCATATCAGAAAGAATAAGATCAGGAGAACCTCCTATCGCTTGAGATATAAATTCCCATGAATCTAAATTCAAAAAATCAGATTTAAAAAACTTAACTCCTGGAATTGGATCCATATCTAAAATATCTATGGCAGCAATAAAAACATTGTCATCTTTTGAACCCGTCATATGTGCTGCAACTTGTGACCAACTTCCAGGAGCAGATCCAAGATCCACGACACGTCTTGCAGTCCTCAATATACGGTGTTTTTCATTGATCTGGAGAAGTTTATATGCAGAACGCGCACGCCATCCTTCTACTTTAGCTCTTTGTACATAGGGATCATTAATGTGCCGACTTAACCAATGACGGGAAGATTCCCGAAAAGAAGCCTTTTTAACCTTTTGAAATAAATCACGCCGAGAAGGACTTCCTGATACCTTAACCATAGTTTTCTTTCATTTCTTCTATCTACACTCACAAAACAAAAAATACTGTCATTAAGATAGGATGACAAATCCTTCTAAAGATATAAAGCTACCATTACCGTACTCGGTTGCCGTGCAATTAACAATCAAAAGGCACTTAAAGGATCAGCAGATGAGTTTTTCGTGATCGGAAAAGTCAATCTTCCTTCATGACAATTACCGCAACGCCCTTCTTGATACAGCTGTTAGAATTTTTCTTGATATGTGTCAAAGTTCCACGACACTCCAAATCATGCAAAAAATATTTTGAAGATGGAAAACGAAAGATTAAACATCTGATCTGAAGGATGGCATTATTTGCATACAATCCGATATTTTCCACTTAAAATAGACACCATTCTTGATACAAAATAGCATAATTTATCCTCAAAAACCAAACCACCAATTAAAACGGCGTTTCTTATTTTGTTTTTATAGAAATATTAGGAGGAATCGCTTCGCGATATAGAATATTGCATACTTTTCACTTTGCGAATATGACAAATATATCGAATCATACCCGAGATAAGATTATGCTCTCGCAAATGTTTTTTATTATATGGCATATTCTCATTTAAACAATAATGGGTCATTTTTCATATAATAACCATGGTGAAAACTTAAATGCAAAATCAAAATACTCCTATTGAAAATTATTATTTTTTGACTACATTATATCTAGCGGAACAGCTGATAAAGAATGAATAAAATGCATACCTTCTGAAAAATATGTTTCCAATTCTTTCGATAGAGACTGGAGTAGAACTTTGCAATTTGAGTGTCCCCATCTATCTCTTGTGCTTGCAGTACTCAGAACACTCATATGATATCCTGTAATAGGATAACCAATACTTCATAAGTATCTCCTCAAAATAAAAAATTTAATATTTCTCATTCTTTGTATTAGACAATTCCAATTATTCTTAACATTCCAATACCATTCCCTATACCTCGTCTTGCAACTTCGAATCCAAGCCCTGTATTTTTATAAACAGTCTATACCCCCCCCTCTAAATCTATTCCATCTCTTATTGTTCGCGCAAAAAAGGTCATGCTTATCCCCCGAAATAACACATGTACTTTGCCGAGTTCCTTCAAGTATTCTATATATAGAATACAGAGATAATCTTTTATCATATATATTGACAAAATAATCCCAGAAGACCTATGTTTGAACCACGGTTGATGGTATTATTTGGGGGATTTTGCAAAAACCCACAAAGGATCTTAGCCCATTTTTCGACTCTTGATCCCCGCCAAAACCTACAGGTGAGGTTTGTCTTTTTGTATCTTGGGGAATAGTTCAATGGTAGAACGACGGACTCTGACTCCGTTAATCTTGGTTCGAATCCAAGTTCCCCAGCCATATTTCCTGAATAAATTATTTTTAAAAGATATATTCGCATATTCAAAGGATAATAACTGCATAAAAGAAGCAATTATTTTTCCTCAAGGTCGCGAATGATACTACTGTTGCACAGTCTAAATTCAGGGAAGAAAAAGAAAAGGAACAGTTTATGCTTACTTGGAGACTTGGCATATTGCGCTTGAAGACTTTCTAAATCTTAGAAAAATACCAGAATGAGCGAGCAAAGACAAAATCACGATATGAATACTGCTCATTAGATTTCCGATCTCTTTATGAAAAAAGTATACAATATGTATCTTTCCATACCGTTATAGCTGCAACTTATCTTGCAGAAAAACCTGATTTTTACAAAAGTTTTGAAGAATCTTTATTATACAACCGAATCAAAAACATGTATCCCTGAATGGGATGAAGATCATTACAATGCTTGTATTTTTTGCTTGCGTGATTGTGTCGAGAAAAATAATTTTCGTAAAGTTATCATTGAACTTTCAAGGTAGTATTGACTCTGCTCTTTGTGAAGAAATGGTTGTTGATACCTTTGGAAAGGATACGTACAGTAATACTTCCTTCATACATATATATCAGCCCATAGCTTAGAAGACATGGTCACAGGAAATGTTATCCCTTAATTCTATTCAAATTTTTATATCCATTCCTAATCTCTCCTCTTCTTCCTCATAAACGAGACTCAAAAAGGATTGTTATTTCAAAAATTCCAAACCAATTTACCCGTATATAAAACTCTTAAAGAATGAATGCCGACCTTTTATATCCGCACCCAAAACAACTCAGTGATCCAATAACCAATTGACAAACAATAAATTGAATAAATTACTTATCAAGAAAAAAGGTAGAGAACACAACGTGCTCACTACCGATTTTACAAGGAAAAATCCTCAAAAGAATACCTTGAATTGAGATCATCCATCATTATCATGAAACTCGGATCAGATACATACCGAGCAGATATACCAATATCACACTATCTTATAATCAATATTGGCACTGGATTTTCACAGATTCCAGATCTTCTAACGATTCCCAAAGTCTTTAAACACTATAAATAGAGGAAAGCATTCTATATCATCGGTAATTTTAACTTTACACGCGATCGCAGAAGAATACTCTTATTCAGCCCCCTCTTATAGGTATTGCACAAATTCCTACCAAGAAAATTTGTCTGAGACTATAACGCATTCACTACCGACTTTTACAAGGGAAAAGTCCACAATCACTGAAAGCACCTTGAAAATTCAAACCAGCTGTTATCTTAACAGCCGAATCAGATGAATACTCCGCTAACGACTTCACGCTTAAATTTTGACTGATATTATACTTAAGACTGGCACCAGCTTTCCAAACATTAACATCCTGTTTATTTGAGGAAGATTTAAAGCGATAAAAGGATCCTTTATCCCACAAATACTGCAATTCGGGAGAAAATTCTATATCATCGTTAAGCTTAAGCTGATACTTGATTGCAGCAGCATACTTCGCTTGATCATAATAAATATTCAGACCATTCGCCAAAACAGCATACAACTCAATAACACCTGGTCCAATGTCTTTAGTACTTGCAGAACCACGAATAGCGAAGTTCTTTGTACTATGGTCATATCCACCTATAAGCGTAAAAGCAGCTTCTCCAAGAACACCGGAAAACATGCCTTGTGCTCCCATAGACAAATCCTTGTTACTGGAATTTTTTTCCCAAACATCTGCGGAAACACCTGCTTTTATAAGACCATTAGTACTCTCATAAGAAAGAGATGTCAGTTTTGCAGCGTCTGGATTGGCAAAAACACCTTTGCCCTGCCACCAGCTTGCATAATAACCAAGCTTCACACCACTAAAAGCAACAGAAATTTCATCTAGCTGAAATAATTTTAATTCCGTTTGTTGACCAGAACTAGAGCTACTAATCTTACCCCTTCCAGATGCCTTGAAAACACTATCGATAGGACCAAAATTCGTATCCGTTACAGCATTTAGATCTAATTTAGCAGACAAACCCGTAACGGATGAAAGTTTTCCATCCAAACTAGATGTAACAGAATTATCCGTTTCTACGATACTACCAAATTTTACGCGGGTCGGAGATCTACCCGCCGCCGCTGCCGTTTGAGCGGCTCCAGAAAAAGCAACCATTGCCAAAACAGCAACAGACCTTAGATAAATACCTTTAATTGCCATACTAATTCCCTCCAACTATTTCTAAATACACTAAATTACCAAATGGCTCTTCTCTCCAAAAACCATGACCACTACGAACACAGTAAGGAAAACATAAACTATTGCTAGATCTTCCCCAGCACAAAGGCATAAAGAATACACAAGATACAACCAACAATACAACTATGTATACAATTACAATTATTATTAATCAATAGAACTATTTTACATAAAAAACGAGATTTCCTTAATCTCCAAATCAACAAGATTTATCATCCCAACACATAAAAAATCTTATCACATATGACATAAAATTATTTTTGGTAAAAACATTGCATCTTTCTAGCTCTCAAAGAAAACTACGCTATATCCTCTCAGATATGCTAAAATAACCTGGATAACATAAGTCTTAAAAACAATGCCCCTGAGTGAATATGTATCCTATTTGTTATATAAATCAAAGTTGATTGCTAATTTTTATTCCTTTCTGAAATACACTCCAAACTGAGCGATAGTAATCTTATTGCCATTGGGATCTTTCTTTATATATCTTGCACAGAACTGTAATCTATTTTTATTTTTTAAGAGGGAATCGGTATAAACGCACCAGAGTGGAATAGCCAGAACCAAAATCATCAAAAATTATGCCAGCGCCTGTACCAAAGCAACATCGCAAGCCATGTCATACTCATTCAATATCATGAAATTCTGCAGCTTAGGTTGATTCACAATCAACTCGCATGGGCATAGAGATAGTGACATCTATTGAATGCAAAAACATGGATGTCGCACAAGCGCGATAGGTTAAAATTTGCCTACATGTTGTCAAAGGCGATTGGCAGTTACTTTTAATAACCTGTAAAAGACTATTAACATAATTAAAGGAAGCATACGTCTAACTCGAAGAAGCATTAGACAAATGCCACAAATCATCCGTCAAAGTCATAGAATCCTATGCCAAATGCGAAGAACCAGACACCGAATGCATAGCAAAACACCTAGAAGCAGACGCCTAATACAGAGAAGAAAGAGCCAAGTTCACGGAACTCTACATCAAATTCATAGAATCAGATACCGCATTCAAAAAACGGATAAGCAAAGGTCACATACGTAGTAGAGCTCTTGTTGGTTAGCTATTAAAAAACGACTGGAATTCAATTTTTTTAAAGTATCATCAACTGGAGTATAAAAAAATTCGAAAGAGTAAGCCCATGAAATTATCTAAAATCCAAATGGATCATTTACTACCTCTTTTTGAAGACAATTCCCTTATCCTCCCTTCCAAAAACCATTCAAGCTTAGCAATCTGGTATTTGTGGATTTTCTCCCTCAGGGATTTATAATCTGCATTGCTATACCGCAATGTCCTCATCCTCCCTAAAAATCAGGGAAGAATGAATCAAAACCATATCATTCAAGGGAAAATAAGATAACAACGGCAACGATCGCCTCCTATTTTGAGCTCCCTATCTCCTGATAAAAAGAATGTTCAAAAAATTTTACAACGGCAATGATCACAAAAAATCATTACCTATAAAACTCCACCGATATACTAAATTTGAAACCTGAATTTTTATAAAAATGACTGATTTTAATCAACCTCTAACATCTCTTTTAATACCTCAGATGCCAAAGAACGCGTTATCCCTATCCCACGAGAAAATGCCAAATCATCTATTCTCTTGACCAGTTTTTCGGCGAATATTAACGATCTCTCCATACGCTGAATAATATAGGAAACTACTTTCTGATCAATAAAAATCTGACGATCGGAAAACATTTTAACGATCACTTTTTCTAAAAAATCATCGTCTGGAAAGCCTATTTTCACTACCGTTGCAGCTTTTAAACGAGAACGCAAATCAGGCAAACGAATCGACCAGTTAATAGGCAAAGTACGCGCCGTTAGCAATAAACTCGAATTATGCTGGTAAACACTATTAATGATGTGAAATAACTCCTTATCACTAAAACCAGTATTATCAGCATCTTCTAGTAGAACTGGTTTTGTCTGCGTTGCCATAAGAACTGAATCTAATCCTCTGATAGCACAAAGTTTCTCGCATCCACTCTTACTAGACCATATATTAGCTAAGTAAGATTTTCCAGAACCACTGGGTCCGACAAGAACTGCCACAGGCGATGGCCACGATGGCCATACATCTATCAGACGTACAGCTTCCTCAAGATAGCTAGGAACCAAAAGCCCCTCACGCTCAATCTTTTCAAAAAACCTCGGAAAAGATAAGAATAGTTGTTCTTCGTTTCTTTGCCGGACGGATTCTTTCACAGAACAAGAAGAATTACAGCTTTTGACAATGAAACTCACGACTTATGATCTCCATCAGAGATTCTCTCTCTTTTGAGAAAATCTCTTCTCAGATATTGTGCGACGATAGCAATCAATATAACAATACACCATACTTTAAGAGCCAGGATTGCGAGACAATACGAGGAGAACTATAGTAGCCTATTTTGTCAAGCAAAAATGACCAAAACACATTATTGATGCGAGAAATTAGAATAAAAATTCACCTGATAGTACCAGCAATACGCTCATAATAATCTTGAACCTACGGGAGAGCAAATGTGAATAATAATGTAACAGGCAGAAACCTTACATACAGTGACGCCGGAGTCGATATAGAAGCAGGACAAAGCACCATAGAAAACATTAAACCTGCTATAAAATCTACAGAACGCCCAGGGACTGTTGGCGAAATTGGTGGCTTTGGAGGTCTTTTTGACCTGAAAAAGGCAGGTTTTATAGATCCTATTCTAGTAGCATCCAGCGATGGCATTGGTACTAAGCTAACAATATCTTCAAAAATGAATAAAAATGATACTATCGGCATAGATCTTGTCGCAATGTGTGTCAATGATATCGTAACTCATGGAGCTGAGCCGTTATTCTTTCTTGATTATTTGGCAACTAGTAAACTTAACCCTGATCAAGCAACTATCATCATAAAAGGGATTGCCGAGGGCTGTCGTCAAGCTGGTTGTGCGTTAATCGGCGGAGAAACCGCTGAAATGCCAGGTTTATATAGTGGAAAAGATTATGACCTTGCAGGATTTGCTGTCGGCGCAGCAGAACGTGAACACATCTTATCTCCTGAAAATGTCTGCGAAGGTGATATTATTATAGGACTCTCCTCTTCAGGATTACACTCAAATGGCTTCTCATTGGTACGGAAAATTGTTGAATTATCGCGTTTATCTTGGGACGATCCTTCTCCTTTTTCCTCTAACCAAAGCTTAGGAGAAGCATTACTGGAACCAACCCGAATCTACGTCAAATCCCTTCTCGCCGCCATCAAAAATACAAGACAAATAAAAGCACTGGCACACATCACCGGCGGAGGACTGACAGAGAATATTCCACGTGCCATTCCCTCTCATCTTCTTGCTGAAATCCATTTGGATTCCATAAAGGTTCCTGCAGCTCTATCATGGTTATCTCAAATAGCAAATGTAAACCCTTCCGAAATTCTCCGCACCTTTAATTGCGGCATTGGCATGGTTGCTATTATTAGCCCAGAAAACCTAGATTTTGTCACAAAAATTTTGAAAAATAATGGCGAAGAAATAACTCAATGCGGGAAAATCATACCTCGCAACAATACGACATCATCTATTCTCTACAAAGGCTTACTAATGCTATGACTCGCAAAAACATCATTATATTTATATCCGGTGAAGGCACTAATATGCTTTCCCTAATCCATGCAGCACAAAAACCATCTTATCCCGCTAAAGTTGTAGGTGTTTTTTGTGATAATCCTAACGCATCGGGACTTAGAAAAGCGCAAAAAGAACGCATTCCAACTTACTTATTCCCTTATAAAGATTGCCATTCAAAAGAGGAACATGAAAAAAAAATTCTTACACAACTTTCCTCTATAAAACCAGATTTTATCTGTCTTGCAGGATATATGCGTCTTCTCAGCAAGAGATTCATAGAGCCTTATACAGGACGTATCCTTAATATTCATCCATCCTTGCTACCACTCTTTCCAGGACTTCATACACATCACCGTGTCCTACAATCCGGAATCAAGATAACAGGATGCACTGTACATATCGTCACCGCTAGCATGGATAATGGACCAATCATCGCCCAAGCTGCCGTGCCCATATCCTCGAATGAAACAAAAGAAAGCCTCTCTCAAAAGGTTTTATCCACCGAACACCTTCTATATCCTTTAGCAGTCGAATATGTGATACTCGGGAAAAGAGCACAAGTCGAAAAAAACCATCATTATATCATGAGCATAGGATAAAAATAAAGTTTTTAGGGAGCTTTCTAATTGCAATCCCTACCAATACATACAACCTTTTGACCTAGACGCTGACGATAATAATAAACACTTTTAAGAGGAATCATTACCGATGGCGTCGTCATGAAGAAATCCACGGGATGCTTCATAAAAACCTCTGAGCATACCACGAATGTATTTTTATCAGCTATAGTAGAAGGAGGAGGACTGCTTTTCGAGACAGCTGATGGATGAGAGTTAGAAGACAAAAGCCACTGTCTAGTAGCCACACCCTTATCATCTATCCAATATCCAGACACCGTGATCGAAAGATCATTAATCTTATAGGGAAGCATAACAGATTCCGCAAATCTTTTTAAATTATTTAGATATGTTGAATTGATGGAAACCTCTTGTGCAACAAAATCCCCTATAGAACTTGCAATCCGAGTCATACGCTTCGACGTCGAATATAGTATAGTTATCTGATAGGTACCCATATAAATTATCAATAGCAGAGGTAAAATTATAGCCATTTCTATTCCTGCGACACCATTTTCGCAACGAATCATACGAAAAATCCAGCGATTCACACCCCTATGCCTCTTCATGCAAAATTCTCTTTATTAAAAAGGCTCATTTTTAAATGCCACAGTCGACATTATCAAATAATCCGCTTGTTTATCTTTATGCTTTACCGTAGACATGTACTTGCGCATAATATCAGTCAATATAGGCCAATGATAAAAAACCCTCAAAACGTTATAAGTCCCTGAACCACCAGGGTTAAAATCAAAATCTTTGGCATCTATTTCTGCATCAGAATTGGGATTCTTATCTACGCGAGGGATCTTGATGGGAATATCTGCTAGTGAATCTATCTTCCGGACATCTATATAAAGATCGTCTGGGATTAATTTTTCTTTTTCAGAACAAGAAATAAAAATTGATATTTCTTTACAAAATTCCTTCCGAAATTCCTGAATATTTATATGATCCTTTCGAAATTCTCCTGTACGAATCTTACGCGCAATATCATACGATGCATTCTCAATAACTTGTCCTGCGACGAAAGATATTGATGTTTCGAATATAGCAAATACAACAAGAAAATACGGAAAAGCTAGAAGAGCAAACTCAATAGCTGCAACTCCTTTGCTTGACACACAAAAAAATCTCAATCGTTTTAAAAATTTTTTTTTCATAATCTATCAACAACAATACTAAAATATCATAGAACAAGACATGTCTAAATATAAAAGTCTTTCAATGCATCCAAATCACCTCCTTGAGAGTATAACAGAATAGAAAAGTTTTTGTTAATAATTTTTCTCAAAGAACTGGATATGCCAATTTTTTAGAATACCATAAACATTTTTTTTCCTTTATTGCAATCTCAATACACCTATGAAAATTGAGAAAATCTGTTTCGACAAGAAAGCCCCTTGACAATATCTTCTGCGGTAATAATACCAATAATCTTCCCATTTTCGACTATACCAATTTTTTTCGAAGACCGAGATATAATATCAATAATATCTATTAAAGGCGTCTCTTTAAAAGCTGTCGTAGTAATATCTGAGGATTTATCCGACGGAAAAGCACGCATCACATCGCCTGCAACAAGAGCAACAATAGGATTTAATTTTTGTATGAATTCAGCAACATAGTCACTCGATGGATGCAAAAGTATATCTTGTGGCGTGCCACACTGAACAATACTCCCTCCTTCCATGATTGCTATACGATTCCCTAATCGAAAAGCCTCATCAATATCATGACTCACAAAAACAATCGTCTTTTTCAATTTATATTGTAATTCTAGCAATTCATCTTGAAGCCGCATCCTAATCAATGGATCAAGAGAAGAAAACGGCTCATCCATCAGCAAGATAGGCGCACCTGTAGCAAAAGCACGTGCAAAACCGACACGTTGCTTCATCCCCCCTGATAACATACTAATCTTACAATCAGCCCACTCTGCCAAATTTACAAGTTCCAACTGTTGAGCAACTCTAGCTTTTCGCTCAGAATCAGATATGTCAAGAAATTCCAAACCTAATTCAATGTTACGAGCTACGGTTCGCCATGGTAAAAGCGCAAACTGCTGGAATACCATAGAAATAGTATGTGTACGCAACTCCCGAAGAACGGTTGCATCTGCAGCGTATGGGTTAACTATACCCCTCTCCGTATAAACCAAAACCTCACCTCGTACCACAGGTGCCAAACCATTGATGGAACGCAACAAAGTAGACTTTCCAGACCCAGAAAGCCCCATTAATACAAGAATTTCCCCTTTTTTTACTTCGAGATTTGCGTTTACAACAGCTGAAACCATATTCGAAGAATTTATATCTTTTTTGATACCGTAACGGTCAAGCATCTTTTGGAATCGACCTGAATGCGCACCAAAAACAACATCAACATTGCGTAATTTGACTGCACAATCGTTCATGTCATATCCCTTGGCTCTACTGATATGCTAAACATACGATCAAGTATTATTGCCAGAATAACGATACAAAAACCTGACTCAAACCCTTTCCCTATGTCGAGATTGTTGAGAGCTCGTAAGACAGGAGTTCCAAGACCTTCTGCACCAACGAGTGCCGCTATCACAACCATTGACAAAGATAGCATAATGGTTTGCGTCAAACCAACCATAATCTGCGGTATTGCAAACGGTAGCTCTACTTTATAAAAAACCTGGAAAGATGTTGCTCCAAATGCACGTGCCGCCTCTGTCAATATCGGAGGCGTTGATCTGATGCCGATCTGGGTCAACCGAACAGAAGTTGGAACAACAAATACAATTGTCGCAATTAATCCCGGAACCATTCCGAGACCAAAAAGAATCATCGCCGGAATGAGGTAGATAAAGGTTGGAATAGTTTGCATTAAATCAAGAAGCAATCTTATAACAGCATAGAATCTTTGATGCCGAGCAGAAAAAACTCCAATGGGAACCCCTATCATCATAGATATACATGTAGAAACAATCACTAAAGCCAAAGTCTCTGTAGTCCCTTGCCAATATCCTTGATTCACAATCAATGCCAAACCTATAGCCGTAAAAATAGCAACCGCTATAGAACGTCTCAGCGCAAATGCTATAATAGAAATCACCATTATAGACATCGACGGAGAAGCCCATTGAAGAGCTGCCAAAAAACAATCTATAATACCGCGCAAACCATCTGATAATCGATCACAAAACCATCCGCCCCCATCGACAAAATATAAAAAAAAAGCCTGCAGGTAACCACCTAGGAGAATCCGTATTTGAGTAATCCAGCTCAATTTCCCATCCTATCTTCATGCAACAAGAACCAGCCAAGTATACTATACCAAAGAAAAATATCTCTAGCTCCAAAAGATACTATCAATGGAATTAATTTCCTAAAAACTTTTCAACCTCCTGCATGGGATCTTGTCCTTCAAAAGAAGTTACTCCTACAAGCCAAGCCTTTAAAAGATCAGGATTAGAACGAAGCAACTGCTTTCCAATAAACTTGGGATCTTCCTTATCGCTAAGAATTCTTTTCATCATTTCATTTTCCATTGCGACAGAAAATTTAATATTTTGAAGCAATCTGCTAACATTAGGACATGCATCTAAATAACCAGAACGCACTACAGTATAAACAGATGCCTCTCCCAAATTAGAGCCAAATACTTCATCACCACCAAATAAATAATGCACGTTTAATTCGAGATTTATAGGATGAGGTTCCCAACCTAAAAATACTGCTGGATGATTGTTCTTCTGATTGCGCTTGATTTGAGAAAACATAGCTTGTTCGGAGGACTCTACAAGTCGGAAACCCTTGAGAGAAAATTTATTGCTTGTGATCATATCCAGAATACGCTGATTACCATCATTTCCAGGTTCAATTCCATAAATCCTGGATCCAAGCTCTTTCTTATATTTTACAATATCCTTATAATCTCTTATACCAAGTTCGAATCCCGCATCATTAACTGCAAGCGTATATCTCGCTCCTTCAAGATTTTTCCCCGCCTTCTGAATTGATCCTTCCTTCAGATATGGACCAAGATTCGGCTCCATTGATGGATACCAATATCCCATGAATACATCTTCGTTTTTGTTTTTTAAGGATCTTATCGCCACAGGAAGAGAAAGCAATTTAATGTCTGTCTTATACCCTAATATTTCCAAAACAACCGAAGTCATAGCCGTTGTAGCAGCAATATCAGTCCAGCCACTATCAGCAAAACGCACAAGAGAACAGGACTTAGGATCTTTTGCTTGAACCATTAAAGGCACAGTAAAGACACATAAAAGAAACACTGTAATTGTGCGCATTATCCAAAAATTCATCTCTTCAACCCCCCTTCTTCAAATTACCAAGCGAATCCCAAAAATCCCTCATCCTCGAAAAACAATCTCGATAAAGGGAAGGTTGCCAATCTTTGCATAAAGGGGGACATAAAGCGAAACGTATAATCAAAGATTTTATTCCCATAACCAGAATCCAAAAAACCAATCAGCAATCAGCAATCAGCAATCAGCAATCAGCAATCAGCAATCAGCAATCAGCAATCAGCAATCAGCAATCAGCAATCAAAACAATATCAACCTATAAGCTAAAGCAATATCAAAAATGAACTATTTCTAAAAATAGCAAAAATTCCCTAGGAAAGAAAGAATACACAGATACAGCAAAATTCAGTTACAACAAAATTCAGCAAAAAGCCAAGCAAAACTCTTTTGTCTCGACAAAAAATCAAGCAGGCGAATAAATTTCCTAGACAAAAAATATTCTTAATTGAACCACTAAAAGAATTTGGAGCCCAAAATCCAAACAAACTTTATATAATCCAACTGAGCTTCCAAAAACTCTTTCCGCAACTTTTATCTTTCCTTTGCCTCCAATTTTGCTCAATGTATCTACAAATTTTTATTCTAGCATTAAGAGCTAGGCTAGACCAATCATACTTTTATAGTACTGATTAATAAGCCATTTTAGAATTTATGACACTTTACTTTTTAGGTTTTTTAGATCCCTCTTAGCTGCCATAATCTCGTCCCCGAAATAAATGAAATCTGAAAGAATGCCTAAAGCCCTTTTGAACTTCAAAGTGGCTTTAATCTCTGGTATTTTATGTCTGTTTTCTATAACACCAACACCAACAGCGGATAAACCTATTATTCATCGCCAAGCCCTGCTTGTGTAAAGAGGTATGTCTTTTCTTGTAGTCTCAAGGCGTTTGCCTATCCCTACGGGATTTTAAAGTACGCTTCTTCATTTTTTCTGCATATGCCCTATCTATGGAAATACACCGAACACGTTACGTAAAAACAAGGCGTAATTTTGCTTGTTTGAATAAAACAAACATCAAGACTATGATAAGGGGCATAGCTGAGCGGGATATTTAAAGCAATATCGTGCCAATCAGTCGGAATATACAGCTTCGACAGAAGACAAAGACAAAGATGTATTTTCGTCTCAGAGAAAATATTTAATCTACTGGGCTTTATGAGCCATTAGAGCTATCCGAGATATAAAAATTCTTATGCCATATTATCATATCTTTGGGGACGGTAATATAGCCCTGAAAGGGCTTGTCTTATAAGCTTATTGTACGAATGCCTCAATTAGTTGACAAAGCCTGCTTGTGGTTTTTGATTGCCCGATTTTGTGCAACTCTTTGAAACGCATGCTTATCCCTCTCCAATCAAGACTATTCACCTCACCTTCTAATCATTTCGCTCTTATTGCCTAAACGTAGGGCTTGTTCTATCGGCTATCCTAAAACAAAGAAGTGATTTAAAAGCCATGAATTACAAGTCTCTGCGGAGTGGTAGGCGTGTTTTCTAGTCCCTTGCGATAAGAATATATGACCTTTCCGTGCTCTTATTCGTTCTCTCACCGCATAAGATGGATATCCTAATAACTTTTTCTCTGTTCATCATGGAAAATCAATTTTGACGCGCTCGCCTCTAATCTTAAAAGACTCAAACTTATACAGCCTATTATCCTTTTCTATTTCAATATGAATTTTGATCTCTTTTGCTATTCTAGCTACGTTCTTTATATCAATGCGTCCTTTGGTGCTCATAAGCACACCTTGTTGTAGCTGTTCCATTGCATGTATTAGGCTTTTTACGGGCAATATTCCTCCCACTTTCTTCGCACTTGTAATAAATTAAAATAACTGGCACTAACTTGCCATTAACCTTTAATCCCATGTCTTCGACATATATCAGCGCCCTCTGGCATTACGAGGAAAAGATGGAGAAAAACCCATGAAAGAATTAACTTCTCAGTTTAAAATTCACAAAAAAATTAAGAACTGATTTAAAAAAGAATGTGATCCCCATTAATCTTTAAAATATTAATATTCACAAATAGATCTACAAATCTTCTAAAATGTATGCAGGATCCCTATCTAATATCTTGCTAACCATCCTCTTTTTTATCACTATCAAAAATTTGCAAAACAAAAACTTGTAAAATAAAAGATAAATAGCATATTTTCTGCAAGTAAAAGCGTTTAAGTGGCATTGAAAAATTCATTAGAACTAGCGCACAGGGTATATTAAAGATCATTTCCACCAAAAATCCATGTTATTTACTATATACTAAGCTATAATTACCGATACTTCTTGTTTAAATAAATTGCAGGATATATAGAAAAATGAATCGTATATCAGAAAAAACTTTTATTAGAAAATTCCATTGTATTTGTAAAATATTCTATCAAAAAACCTCATCCCTTTGCTGATATGCGTAAAATAGAAAAAAAACCGAGGATATTGATCGTTGACTACGAAGACAGTTTTGTTTATACGCTTGCTGACTATTTCCGCCAAACAGGAGCGATAGTAGCAATCACAAGAAGCCCTACGGCTCTAGAAATTCTTAATGAATTTTTCCCTGATCTAGTCATTTTATCCCCTGGCCCTGGTCTGCCACAAAACTTCAATTGCAAGGAAACCATAAAAAATATACGTCTATCTAACCTACCTATTTTTGGAATTTGTCTTGGATTGCAAGCAATTGCAGAGGCATATGGAGCTCAATTACATCAACTTCCGCAACCTTGCCACGGGAGAGTCTCACGTATAAACATAATCAAATCCAGCCCTATTTTTTCTAACTTAAACACAAAAATAATAGTAGGGCGATACCACTCGATCTGCATCGATCCTGCAACACTACCAAAAGAATTCATTATCACAGCTAAAAGTGAAGATGGCACAATCATGGGCATAGAACATATCAGCGAACCTGTTTCCGCCATTCAATTTCACCCGGAATCAATAATGACTTCTGATAATGATTCAGGTATAAAAATAATACGAAATGTCGTCGCATTCCTGCCACGTAACGTAAAAACAAATCTAAGGTAGTTAGTTAGGTAATTTCTTTATGAAACTTGATCATAAAAATACTATTGTGTTACAAATGGCACTTTGGGGAATTCCTTTATCCATAGCGATAACCCTCTTAAAACTCACGGCATGGTACATTACTGGCTTTGTATCATTATTGTCTGATGGACTTGAATCAATAGTTAGTATCGTAACTGCGACAATTTCTTACTTCACAATAAAATATGCATATCTTCCAGCCGACAACAACCATCCCTTTGGACATCAAAAAGCGGAATATATCGCTGCCGTTTTGGAAGGACTTCTGATTATCAACGTAGCGTTAGTGGTGTTTTATGAAGCATGGACACATCCTGTTAAAATGTCCTCTGAAAACATTTCAATATCAGGATTATTAGTCAGCCTTATCGCCAGTGCAGTGAATATGTTCTGGGGACGCTTTCTCATCCGAATCGGAGAGAGAAATCATTCCCCTGCACTCAAAGCGAACGGAAAACATCTTGTATCAGATGTTATGATGTCTATAAGCGTAGTCTCTGGTTTGTTCTTAGTAATAATCACAAAATATACCGCAGCAGATTCCATCTTAGCTGTTTTAATAGCCTGTAATATTTTATATCAAGGCTGGAAAATAATATCATTCTCTTTGGGCGGACTTATGGATAGTGCCGTAACCTTGGAAAATCTGGAAAAAATAAAGAATGTAATTGCACTTAACGCTTCTGGATCAATCGGAGTGCACGACTTGAAAATAAGACAAGCTGGTGCTACCTTTTTTGTTAATTTTCACTTGGTAGTGGATTCAAAAATGACAGTTGTGAATGCACATAAAATCTGCGACACTTTAGAAAAATCTATAGAAAATTCCGTCCCTAAAGCTTTCGTTACCATACATGTCGAACCTGAAAGTGAAAATCCTCATGGAATTAACATCAAGCTATAGGGAAACTTATGCTAATGTCTGAAATCAAAAAAGACGGATTATCTCTTCTTGGCAAAGCCACGAAGATTTGCCACAATCCTGAAGAAGCTTTATTAGAGAAAATTCCATCTAAAAACAAATCTTTAAAATATGTTATACGATTCACAGCACCGGAATTTACATCATTGTGCCCCATAACCTCTCAACCAGATTTCGCACATATCGTCATAGATTATATACCAAGAGACTGGTTGATAGAATCAAAATCCCTTAAGATATTCTTGGCATCTTTTCGCAATCATAATGCATTTCACGAGGATTGTTCCATATATATTGCACAGCGATTGGTACAAACCCTTGAGCCACAGTGGTTGCGTATTGGTGCATATTGGTATCCTCGCGGAGGCATTCCTATCGATATATTTTGGCAAACTTCCTCCCCACCAGAAGGAATATTCCTTCCACCTCAGGATGTACCAAACTATCGCGGACGGGGATAAACAACTTATCAATAAAATTTCACTTAGGTATATGCATTCCCATTACCTTAGTGATACCCTTGCGTGACAGAGATTCACTTGTCCTATAAAGAAGAAAAATCCTCTCTTTTAACCTCTGGTTTTTGAGAAAGGCTACTCAAAACAGCATTGATAAACTTCGGCTCATCTTGAGCAAAAAAAGTATGAGCCACTTCAACATATTCAGAAATCAACACTCCTACCGGAACAGAGCTACACCCAATGATTTCAAATGAACCTGCCCTTAAAATAGCACATACAATTAAATCCAACCTAGACAAAACCCATTTCTCTTGAAGGCAAGAAGAAATCAACGAATCAATTAACTTTTGATGCTCTACAACGCCCTGTACAAGCGTACTGAACCATTTTAAATCAACTTTTAAATCAATATTTCTATCTATCCCTTCACCAAATCGATATATCTCATACTCAGAGATAACCTCCTCTGCACTACAACCACTCATATCTATTTGATACAAAGCCTGAACTGCAGAAAAACGAGCCATCCGCCTTTGTTGAGCAGACTTAAATGGTACTCTACCGCCCTTCGTATTCATAAAATCACTGAAAAGAATTCTGTTTTAATTCAATCATTTTTAGCACAGCATGGGCTGCAAATCCCCCTCTATTCAACCGAGAAAAGCTAGCACGTTCCCAAGCCTGCTCTTCATTATCAACAACTAAAATTCCATTACCAATAGGCAAAGAATGCTTAATAGACAGATCCACCAGTCCACGCGTTGACTCTCGCGAGACAATATCAAAATGAGACGTCTCTCCCTTAATAACAATGCCAAGGGCAACAAATCCGCCGTATATTACTCCATTAGCATTCTTTGAAGCACTCATAGCCATACTGATGGCTGTAGGAATTTCCAAAACACCTGGAACAACAACTGAATCGAATGGAATACCCTCCTCCCTTAAAACAGCCATACAACCCTCAAGTAGCTCAAAAGAAAGACGATCGTAAAAACGCGCCTCTACAATCAAGACACGAGGAACAAAGGTTGACACTATTGACACTCCCCAAAATATAAAGAAAACCCTCAATTAGACTAGGAAAATTTCTAGACTATACTCAATAAACTACTATACAGCTCTTGTCCTTCATTCAAGCAATAGTCAACTCAAATAATCGAGAAATATAGCGCGCAATAGAATCAACTTCTATATTCACAAAATCCCCAACCTTACGCATACTCCAAACTGTCTTCTCAAGAGTATGGTGAATCAATAAAATATCAAAGGATTCCTCTCGTACAGAATTAACCGTAAGTGAGACCCCATCAAGACATACAGATCCTTTAACTGCAATAAATTTCTTCAGAGAATTTGGAAGACTCAATCGGCAACGCATAGAACTCTCAATAACATCCAGAGAAATAATTTCCACGGTTCCATCAACGTGACCAGAAACAAGATGACCACCTAACTCATCCTCCAATTTCAAAGAACGTTCCAAATTAATATGAGTTCCTACATCCCAAGAACTTATATTCGTCCTACAAAGGGTCTCTTCCCATGCCTCTACTTCATACCAATTACCGTCAGTAGAATCATCTTGCGATAGATTCACAACTGTAAGACAAATACCCCCATGCGCTATAGAACAACCCACATTCATCGTAGAAATATCATAGGCTGTCATTACACGCAATCGCTTTCCTTCTTTCATTGGAGAAACTGCTATAATCTTCCCTATATCCGTAACAATTCCTGTAAACACTAATTTTTCCTTAAATATTCAAAACAGACGTCAGAACCGAAATCATCACGTCGAGTACATAAGAAATTCTTTTCAAGGTGCTCCTCTCGAAGAGGAGAAGGAATACCCCTTGCCCCAATTATTTTCTTTGATTTATAAAGAGTAATAGAATCAACAAGTCCAGAAGTTATAAAAGAATGAGCTACTGATTTCCCCCCCTCTACTAATAAGGCAGTAATCCCATGATCTGCTAATATAGTCAGCAATTTTCCAAGATCATGACAATCACAATACAGAACCTCTATGTTCTCCCTTTTTAGCACCGTAGCCAATTCGGAACTATGATTTTCAGTAACAACAATAATTGGTGATAAAGATGCTGTCCTAATAAGCCTAGAATCTAAGGGTAATTCTAAACGTGAATCCAGAATAACACGAATTGGCGAACGAGAACAAAGCCCATCTAGTCTACACGTTAATTCTGGATCATCAGTTAATACCGTACCTATACCTACTAAGATAGCATCCGAATGTGCTCTAAGCAAATGAACTTGTGCCCTTGCAATCTGTCCCGTAATAGGAATTTTCCCACATCTTAAAGATCCAATCATATTATCTTTCGATAATGCAAGCTTGAGCTTTACATGGGAACGTCCTTGCACTTGACGTGTCAAATAAGCTTTGAGAAGTCGAACTCCCTCTCTTTCTAAAACCTGATCAACAACTATTCTCCCCTCTGATAATAGCGATAACCCGCGACCAGATACTCGTTTATCAGGATCAACAACACAAAAAACAACGCGCACTATTCCGGAATCAATAAGAAATTTTGCACAAGGAGGAACTTGACCATAATGCGAACATGGCTCCAAAGTAACGTAAGCCGTAGCACCTTTGGCTTCTTTTCCTGCTTCTTCAAGAGCTTGCGTCTCAGCATGAGGACGACCACCACAAGCTGTAATTCCTCGTCCAACAATAATACCATCCTTGACAATTAAACATGCAACGAACGGATTGGTTGCCGTCAATCCCATGCCCCAAGTAGAAAAACGCAAGGCAGAAGACATGAACCTTTCATCAAACGAAAACGTAGACATTTTTACGGTATCTTTATAAAAAATAGCACAATAAGCGGCAAAATAATAACCTACAAGAACTAGATTGACTCGAATAAAAGAATTCCATATTGCCTAATCACAATAAATTATAGGTAGGAAAATTGCCAATAAGCTCCCTAACTTTATTGCGTACCGATAATTCCGCAGAATTATCGCCTCTACAAGAGGTCTTTGAGACCCCATCTATAGCTTCAGAAATCAACTCACCAACATACTCAAACTCCGCCTCCTTAAAACCTCTCGTCGTCGCAGATGGCGCACCAAGACGAATACCTGAAGTGGTGAATGGCCTTTCCGGATCAAATGGAATGCTGTTTTTATTGCAAGCAATACAAACACGACCAAGAATGATTTCTGCCTCTTTACCTGTTATATTCTTCGTACGCAAATCCACCAGGATAAGATGATTATCAGTACCACCAGAAACAATATTAAAACCATTTGATTCAAGTTTCTTTGTAAGAGATCGAGCATTTTTTATAACCTGTTCGGCATAAATTCTAAATTCAGGACGCAAGGCTTCACCAAAAGCGACCGCTTTAGCAGCAATAACATGCATAAACGGACCACCCTGCAATCCTGGAAAGATGGCACTATTGATCTTTTTGGCCAATTGCTCGTCGTTAGTCATAATTATCCCCCCACGAGGACCTCTCAAAGATTTATGCGTAGTCGTAGTAACGACATGGCAAAATGGGATAGGCGATGGATGTTGCCCTCCTGCGACAAGACCAGATATATGTGCTATATCCGCCATAAGATACGCACCTATAGAATCTGCAATATCACGAAAACGGGACCAATCCCACAAGCGAGAATATGCCGTACCACCAGCTATAATCAGCTTTGGTTTATGCTTGATGGCCAAACTTTCAATCTCATCCATATCAAGCATATTATCTTTTTTACTAACATCATAGGGAATAGCCTCAAACCATTTTCCAGACATATTCACTGCTGAACCGTGTGTTAAATGACCTCCTGAATTAAGACTAAGACCCATAAACTTATCACCAGGTCGCAATAATGCCAAAAAAACAGCTTGATTCATCTGCGATCCAGAATGGGGCTGGACATTAACAAAACGAACATTAAATAGTTTTTTTGCACGCTCAATTGCCAAATTTTCAACATCATCAACATACTGACAGCCAGCATAATAGCGTTTCCCAGGATATCCCTCGGCATATTTATTTGTAAGAACAGATCCTTGCGCCTCTAAAACAGCACGCGAGACTATATTTTCAGAAGCTATTAACTGTATCTCCTGATGTTGCCGATCGGCTTCTCTCCCGATAATACAAAAGACATCAGGATCAGCTTCTACAAGAGGTTGATTAAAAAAGGTATTTTCAAATAATGTAGACATATATAACCTCCTAAAACCAATACACACACAAAATCACATTTATGACGATTCACAGAAACAAAACGCAATCCTAAAGAACAAAATACCTCATTAAAATCACATACCATAATACCTATAAATTGCATCAATGCGACGAAGAAACATCTTTAAAGGACACCCTAGGCAAAGGGATCGAATCCACATGTAAGCCACCATCCAAACCGTAAACATCGTCACGAAATTGCACAACTTGATCTTTTACCGACCAAGCAGATATATAAACAAAATGGACAGGAACCTCAACAGAGAGTTTGATTTGAGTGTTTTTACGACTTTCTATAAGCTTATCTACCTTGCGTCGCGACCAACCAGGTGTCTCTTTAAGCAGCCATACGTTGAGATCCTTGATATTATTAACGCGAACACAGCCAGAAGTTTCAAAACGCATAGTATTGTTAAATAAACTCGGCTCAGGAGTATCGTGCATATAGACGTTGTTTGGGCTATAAAATTCAATTTTGGCTGAAGCCATCGCATTAATTTTTCCAGGATCTTGACGGAAAATAAGGTTTGGCAGATCTGGAGAATTCCAATCAACATCTTCCGGACGAACTTCTTTTCCCTGATTGTCTATCAAATGAATATTACTGTTCGTCAAGTACATTGGGTCCTTGCGTACTATCGGAACGATATCGTTTTTAATAATAGACCGTGGCACAGACCAATAAGGATTGAATGAAATTCTACGTATAGCAGAGTGGAGTATAGGAGTTTGACGATCTACTTTACCAACTATAGCCACACTACGCAGTACTACTTCTCCATTTTCAACAGCTTCTACATAAGCAGCTGGTATATTGACCATGACATACCGCCGATCTGGATTTTTGGATAAATCGCCTCGAATACGTGCATAATTTATACGCAACTGTTGGAGTCTCTGGCTCGCCGAAACATTCATAGCATTGAGAGTAAGCTCTTCAACAACTCCATCGGGCGGCAATCCATGTCGAGTTTGAAAGTGTTCGACAGCAGATTTAACATACGAATCAAACACTGAAGAAGGGACTTCCATCAAAGAAAGATCCCCTGAAATTATCAATCTTTCCCGTAATTTCTTAACCGAATCACCAGAATCTCCTAAGCGCAAAGGCAAGGTTATTGATAACAATGGCCAACCACCTTTATCTACTATCCCTCGATAGGTTTTGATGGATTGTTTAATATGAGCCAAAGTTGCATCACTCAAAATAGGAATACTTGACCCAACGTCAACATCTACCCGAGAAAGAGAAGTATCGAATCGATCATCCCATATTGCATGGGACGATCCTTCAAGTGCTTCCTTGGGGACATCAGAATAAATAGGATTTCCCCTCAAAAAAAAGCTTATAAGAAACATTAAATGAATAAAAGAATCATATAAAACCCTTTTATTCTCAAACCATTTACTCATATCGCTTCCCTCTCCCTCACATCCTTTATCCCACGTATAACAATGATCATATCACTTGTCCAAAGCAAATACAGAATCAAGCAAAATCTTACACGATTTACAATTCAGAATAATAGGATTATTCAAAGGAAAACGATAAATAGAGATGTTATTCTTATCTTCCCCAAACAAACACTTCAAAGACGATACGCAATCTGATCTCCCCAAAAACGGTCTAAACGCTGTAATAATTTGTTCATCGCAATAAAATCCTCAACCGTTAATCCCCCTACTTTATCGATGGATGTTATGTGCCGCTGATAAAGTTTGAAAACTATTTCAGCTATCTCTTGTCCAGGCTTTGTGAGACTAATGCGAACTGATCGTTTATCCACAGAAGATCTTTGATGATTAATAAAACCGAGATCTATCAGTTTTTTCAAATTATATGATACATTTGATCCCAAATAATATCCTCGAGAACGCAATTCTCCTGCCGTTAATTCTGAATTTCCAATATTAAAAAGCAATAAAGCCTGTACAGCATTAATATCACTACGACCTTGACGCTCAAATTCGTCCTTTGTAACATCTAAAAGACTCCTATGCAAACGCTCAACAAGGCGCAAACATTCCACATAAAGGGAAGAAATATCGTTGCCGACTTTGTGTTCCAAGTTCGAAACCGCTTGCGACTGAACAGTAGTTATCATATGTATATACCTCTCTAGTTTTAAAATACCTATAGTCTTCAAGACTATATACGCCAGAGAATACTCTAAATTTTTCAAATTCTAATTAATGCTCCACATTACATCCAAGAATAATCTTTTGAGTGTTTTTGTAATACATTATCAAGCTACGAATAGTGATATATATAAGGATAATAAATACATGCATAATACACAGCATGCGATTAGGACCAAAGATACTTGAAAATCCCAAATACATAAAAAATTGCATAAAGACAGTAATTCCCCAAACAACTATTCCCCAAGATGCTCCTAACCATAGCCCTACGGTAGCAACAGGAAACAAAACACTAAAGCTAGAGATCACGACTTTCCATGGTACAGGCAATAAATCAAAGCTATAACGCCCTTCAAAAAAACATCCAGTTGCCATTCCCCAATAATATACCGTAAAAGAGAACGCAATTATTGCGGTAAAACGAATAAAAGGCACGAGTATAATTGTAGCATATGAAAAAATCGATATATTCATCATACCATTCTGGGTACCTCTCGCTGCACCATAGAAAGAGAATATTGTGAATTACTTTTTAAGATTCAGAAACTCTAATTTCCTTGCAATAAAGTTTTTCTATAAAGACATGTTTTATTTATATATGCAATGTTTTTAGCGTGAATGATGGAGAGGAATACTTCTGTGTATAATGCTAATAAAAGTGCTAACAAAATCGCCAATAGGATCTCCTGCCATCGACGCATGCGAAGAAATCGCAAAGCAGATTGGATACGAAGACTCGTTTGTGAAAGTCAGCTTTCTGTCAACGATCTGATTTTGCCTTTATTCCTTACTTCCGGACAAAATGTTGTAGAAACAATAGATTCAATGCCTGGAATCAACCGTATGAGCATTGATAAAGCAGTAGAAATCGTCAAAAAAGCAGCCGATTTAGGCATACCGGCTATTGCTATATTTCCTAATATAGAACCAAATCTACGCGATAATATGGGATCGCATAGCCTTGATGTCGGAAATGTTATCAACGAGGCTACCTATATTATAAAAAAAACCATTCCAAATATAGGTGTTATAACTGACGTTGCCCTAGATCCTTTTACCTCACATGGACATGATGGTGTATTGCGTGATGGTGAAATTATGAACGATGAAACTGTAGAGATCATCTCCCGTGTCGCAGTTGTACAAGCAGATGCAGGAGCGGACATTATCGCTCCATCAGATATGATGGACGGACGTGTACGTGAGATTCGAAAAGCACTCGACAATAGCGGTCATACAAACGTAGGTATTATGTCTTATGCCGCTAAGTTTGATTCATCTTTCTATGGACCATACCGCGATGCAATCTCTACCCGAGAATTCTTGAAGGGCAATAAAAAGACCTATTATCTTAATCCTTCCAATACACAAGAAGCCATTCGTGAAGCTTCTATCGACGTTGAAGAAGGCGCCGATATGCTACTCATTAAACCAGGATTGCCTTATCTGGATATTTGTTTTCAAGTAAAAGAAAAATTCGGCTTACCAACTTTTGCATATCAAGTTTCCGGTGAATATTCCATGATTCAAGCCGCTTCCTCCAAGGGATGGATTGATCAAGAAAATATTATAATGGAAACGCTTTTTGCTTTTAAACGTGCTGGGTGTGATGGAATTTTTACCTATTTCGCTATGCATGCCGCCCGCATCCTTACTCAATCCTAAGAGGTGATTTGCTTTATCCCGCATTCTTTCTAGATTTTTGAAACTCACCTACCCCGCGTATCATTTTGGAGAAACGATTATCCAAATCTGTTTTTCAATATCATAATCTAAAATCGTATTTTTCTCATCTCT
>NZ_JACETX010000082.1 GCF_014048425.1 Candidatus Liberibacter sp.
AATCACACGGCTCTAGAAGATATTCGACGGTATTTCAAGAATCGTCAGGTTCAGGATAGTGATAAATATGGTCCAATATCTTTGATTTTTGTTAAAGAAAAGGAAGAATACGCAATAGAGATGGAGCTTCCTACGCAATATCCTATTTCACCGGAGATTGCATTTGATCTACAACATATCACCGGTGTAATAGATGTACTACAGAAGATGAGGGATGAGTAAACCTCAAGTGGAGTATTTCATTTTTGAGCTTTTTATGTTTTTGAATGTGATTGTCATCATCAATCGATTCCAATAGTAGATATGGTTATGCAGTTTGCCCGTGATTTTATAGAGGATCTTCTTATTCGAGTTCCTATTTCTGAGATAATTGGTCAGCATGTTAGTTGGGACAAGAGGAAGACCAGTCCTGCTAGAGGGGATTATTGGGCTTGCTGTCCTTTTCATGAGGAAAAAACCCCGAGTTTTCACTGTGACGATCGAAAGGGTTATTACTACTGTTTTAGTTGTAATGCAAAAGGCGATCATTTTTCCTTTTTATCGACTTTTTTGGGATGTTCTTTTACGGAATCTGTGCAAAAAATAGCGGATATGGCAGGGATTCCATTACCAATTTCCAATCCCCTTCTGAAGAAAAAAGAAAAAGAACGTGTGAGTTCAGAAGCCATTATGGAAATGGCGGCTCATTTTTTCCAGGATACCTTGCAAAGCCAAGATTCTATACATGTACGGCGTTATCTGGATGAGCGTGGTATAAATACTCATTCTATAGAGACGTTCAGGTTGGGATATGCTCCTGATAGTCGTAATGCTTTAAGACAGTATCTTCTGGGACAAGGTATATCTCAAGAAAAAATTTCTGCAACGGGTCTTGTTGTTCATGGAGAAAATATTGCAACTCCATATGACCGGTTTCGTGATCGACTTATTTTTCCTATCTTATCTCCTAGGGGAAAGGTGATTGCTTTTGGAGGGCGTTCTCTTTCGGAAGGGGCAACTGCCAAATATCTCAATTCTCCTGAAACGGATTTTTTTCATAAAGGAGAGATGCTTTATAATTTTTTTGGAGCTTTGAATCATAGCAATAGAAGGATAGCAAGAGAAGGACAAAGGCAAATATCTTCTCCTATCATTCTTGTTGAAGGCTATGTAGATGTTATTGCCTTACATCAAATCGGCATACAAAATGTTGTTTCTCCTCTTGGGACTGCTTTGACAGAACATCAGTTAAAACTTCTTTGGAGATTATCTTCGCATATCGTTTTATGTTTTGATGGGGATGCTGCTGGTTTGCGTGCTTCTTATAAAGCCATTGATCTTGTATTATGTCATGTGGTTCCTGGCAAGAGCGTGAATTTTATTTTATTGCCGGATGATGATGATCCGGATAGCTTTGTGCGACGTTCTGGTAAAAAAGCCTTTGAAAAACTTATTGCAGAATCGTTCCCGTTGGTTGCTTGGCTTTGGAAACGTGCAACGGACGACCATTCTTTCGAAACGCCTGATGCGCGTGCAGAATTGGAAATATATCTTGGCAAAGCGATTAAAAGCATTACAAATAAAAAATTGCAGTATTATTATTCCAAAGATATACGGAATCGTCTTAATAAGTTCTTTCAAAGAGATACAACACCTTACTCTTCAGAGAGGTATGGAAAAAACCAGAGGTTTTACTCGAAATCAGAAAATAAACAAGCTCCTTCGCAACGACTTACGCAGTCATCTCTTGTAAGAGGGGTGAAAGCCAAGAGACCATCTTTGCGGGAAGCTACTTTATTGTTGACTCTTATTAATCATCCAAAGATTCTGCAGGAAGAATATCAAGAACTGATTGATATTAGATATGATAATCGTGAATTACAAAAACTATGGTCATTTTTATTCAGCGAATTTATTGTGACACAAGAATTTTCACGTGAAGAAATATATAAAAAACTTTGTGCACGTGGTTTTGGAGAGTTGTTAAAAAGCCTTGATAGGCAAATTCGTGATGCAGGTCTTTGGACTGCAACCGGTGAAGCTAATCTTGTAGATGTTCGTCAAGGATATAAACAGGCTTTGGAATTTTATAAATGTTCTCGATTGTTATCCC
>NZ_JACETX010000096.1 GCF_014048425.1 Candidatus Liberibacter sp.
GGAACTATAGCGACCCCCCATACTACCTGTAATACCTACAAAATCAGTATCACAAAAACAACATTGTGCAGTAGCACGATCTTCCTCTCTTCCTGACCAAAGATTACAACCAGAAAATCGACAGAAAACGGCGACTCGTCCTGCGTGAGCTCCTTCTCCCTGAAGAGTAAGAAAAATTTCTTTAACGGAATAAGTCTTCAT
>NZ_JACETX010000022.1 GCF_014048425.1 Candidatus Liberibacter sp.
AAAATCAATGTCAAGCATCATAATAACAAAAAGAAAGAGAACGACCACGGCACCAACGTAAACAACCAAAGTAATCAACGCGATAAATTCTGCCCCTAAAAGGATAAAAAGACCTGAAATATTCAGAAAAGCAAAAATAAGAAGGAATACCGAATTTACAGGATTACGTACCATAATCACCAAGAAAGAAGATGCCACCGCCATAAAGGAAAAAAGATAAAAAAACAAAGCTTGTACACTCACTTGGAAATATCCCTTAAAATATTTTCACAAAAAAAGATCTCAATCTATCCGCAAAACACGAAAATAACGCAATACTAAAATCCGCATAAAATATCTTTTTTAACGATAGATAGCATCAACCTTAATGTTACGAACAATCTCACTTTCCCATCTATCACCATTATCCAGAAGACGCTCCTTATCATAATAAAGCTCCTCGCGAGTTTCTGTTGCAAATTCAAAATTAGGACCCTCAACAATGGCATCAACCGGGCAAGCTTCCTGACAAAAACCACAATAAATACACTTAATCATATCTATATCATAACGCACAGTCCGGCGGGTGCCATCACTACGACGAGGTCCCGCTTCTATTGTTATAGCCTGTGCAGGACAGATAGCTTCACACAGCTTGCAAGCTATGCACCTTTCCTCACCATTAGGATAGCGACGAAGTGCATGCTCCCCTCTAAAACGAGAACTTAATGGTCCTTTTTCAAAAGGATAATTAATCGTAGCCTTAGGCTTAAAAAAATAACGCATTGAAAGACAAAAAGCTAAAAAAAATTCTTTTAGAAAAAGAAAACTGAAATTTCGAAATAACACTTTCATCTTAGTCTTCCAATCCCTTGTTTCGACGTAGTTACTAAGTTGTATATTTCAATAGAAAAGCGACAAATATAACCATTGAAAACGAAATAGGAAGAAAAACTTTCCAACCTAACCGCATCAATTGATCATAACGGTAGCGTGGCACAAAAGCTTTCACCATAGCAACCATAAAAAAAACTCCCAATGTCTTCCCAACCATCCAAAAAATTCCAGGAATATATTTAAAAATTGGGATATCAACCGGAGGCAACCATCCTCCCAAAAACAAAATGCTTGTCAAGGTACACATTAAGAGAATAGTCGAATACTCAGCCAGCATAAACAATAAATATGGCGTTGACCCATATTCAACCATATAACCCGCAACCAATTCTGATTCTGCCTCAGGCAAATCAAAAGGAGGTCGATTTGTTTCCGCAAGAAGAGATATAAAAAAAATAATAAACATAGGAAACAATACCAGCCAATGCCAATCTAAGATTGAAGGAGGCAATCCTAAAAAAGCTGTTCCTATACCATCTTTTTGAGCATTCACAATATCTGTAAGGTTCAACGAACCCACGCAGAGTAAAACTGTAACAATAACAAGACCAATAGAAACTTCATAAGAAATCATTTGGGCAGCAGAACGCAAAGCACCAAGAAATGCATACTTTGAATTCGACGCCCAACCTCCCATGATAATACCGTAAATCTCAAGAGAAGAAATTGCGAGAATATATAGTATTCCAACATTGATGTCTGCAATAACCCAGCCATCCGATATTGGCACTACAGCCCAAGCAGAAAGAGATAAAATGACCGAAACCAATGGAGCCAAAAGAAACAATACTTTATTGGCTTTGGCAGGAATAACGGGTTCCTTAAAAACAAATTTTAAAAGATCAGCAAAAGATTGAAACAATCCCCAAGGACCGACGACATTAGGACCTCGACGCAATTGGACAGCTGCCCAAATCTTACGATCCATCAGAAGAATATACGCAATAAAAATCAAAAGACCAACCAAGAATACAACTGATTTAACAATCATAATCAATAAGGGTAAAAAAAAGTCCAGTGAAAGGGAAAACATTACCCTAAATCCTTTATTTTGTTCAACGATCCTTCTGCCTTATTCCGTGATACAAGAGAACATTCAGCCATGACAGCCGATGCTCTTGCTATAGGATTCGTCAAATAAAAATTCTCTATTGTTGAAATAAAACTTTCTTTTTTCATATCGCCAGCTTTTTGAGCCAAAGCATAAATGCTTTCTGGAGAAGCAGAAACAACTTCACCTAATCGAGAAAAATGGGGATATTCAGAACATATAAGGGCACGTAACTGCAATAAGGTATTAAAAGGCAAATCACATCCCAATTGCTCAGCAAGAGAACGTATTATAGCCCAATCTTCCCTCGCCTCACCTGGAGGAAAATTAGCTCGCATTCCCATTTGAACCCGACCTTCAGTATTAACCCATAAACCTGATTTTTCTGTATAAGCAACTCCAGGCAATATAACATCAGCAGATTGAGCTCCTATATCACCATGTGAACCTATATAAATAGTAAAAGCATTCTTACAAGAAAAATCTAATTCATCTGCCCCTAATAAAAATACAACATCAGCTTTTTGAAGGAGATTAGTTGCCTTAAAACCCTTGTTAGAAGGGACAAATCCCACATCAAGAGCTCCAACTCGTGAAGCAGCCGTATGCAACACAGCAAAGCCGTTCCATGCATCAGAGACCCCCCCAACATCTACAGCCAATTTAGCAGCATTTGCTAAAACTTCGTTTCCTGAAAAACCCTTTAGAGATCCCTGTCCAACCATGATCAAAGGATTTTTAACCCCCTTAAGTTTTTCGACAAAAGGATGTCTTCCAGATACAAGATCAGCCAAAACCTCACTGCCTGCACCCAAATACTCGTATCCATAACGCAATTCACTCTTTTCACCGATCCTAGCAATCGGGAAATCACCTCTCCGCCAACGTTTACGAATACGAGCATTTAAAATAGCCGCCTCAAAACGAGGATTAGAACCAATAATCAGCATCGCTCCAGCTTCGTCCAAACCCTGAATAGTGGGATTAAATATATAGCTAGCACGACCATAAGCAGGATCAAGCGATTCCCCATCTTGCCTGCAATCAAAGTTATCACAACCCAAAGCTTTCATCAGCAATTTAAGAGCATATATTTCCTCAACAGAGGCAAGATCGCCTGCAATCGCTCCTAATTTTGCATCAAGAGAAAAGACAGCTGTCTTAATTTCTTCAAAAGCACGATCCCAACCAACAGGCTCCAAGCGCCCTTTAATACGAACATAAGGTCGATCTAAACGCTGTGTCCTAAGCCCATCCCAGATAAAACGGGTTTTATCCGATATCCACTCTTCGTTAATAGCTTCATTCATACGGGGCAAAATTCTCATAACTTCTCGACCGCGCGTATCAATCCTTATCGCAGATCCAAGAGCATCCATTACATCTATACTATCAGTCTTATTTAATTCCCAAGAGCGACTGGTAAATGCAAATGGTTTTGATGTCAAAGCACCAACAGGACAAAGATCAATAATATTACCCTGAATTTCCGAAGTCAAAGACTTTTCAAGATATGTCGTTATCTCGGCATCTTCACCTCTCCCGATCAAACCAAGTTCCGAAATTCCGGCAATTTCCGTTATAAAACGCACACAACGCGTACAATGAATGCAACGATTCATCACCGTTTTAATCAGTGGACCTATATGTTTGTCTTCAACTGCTCGTTTGTCGCAACGATAACGAGAAGCCCCCATTCCAAAAAGCAAAGCCTGATCCTGAAGATCACATTCTCCTCCTTGATCACATATAGGACAATCAAGAGGATGATTGATTAAAAGAAACTCCATAACACCTTCACGTGCTCTTTTAACCATAGCAGTATTGGTAAAAATTTCAGGCAACTCACCATTAGGCCCACCACGTATATCAAGGACACTAAGAGCACAAGATGCCTGTGGTTTAGGCGGACCTCCCTTTACTTCCACCAAACACATGCGGCAATTACCAGCAATGGATAATTTCTCATAAAAACAAAAACGAGGAATCTCAAAACCAGCAGCTTCACAGGCCTGTAAAAGCGTAAAATACTTGGGAACCTCAATCTCTATGCCATTAACCCTTAATCTTACCATCATTCACATATACCGCTTTCAAAAAGGTATTTCCTCATTTTCATACCCATCTGGACTGTTAAAGATTCACTGGACAGTACATGCACTGTACTTATCAATACGCTCTTCAATTAACGCCCGAAAATTTTTTATCAAACCTTGTATAGGCCATGCTGCTGCATCACCAAGAGCACAAATTGTATGCCCCTCTATATTTTTGCTGACCTCAAAGAGCATATCAATCTCAGATTTTTGAGCTATGCCACTAACCATGCGCTCCATAACACGCATCATCCATCCGGTTCCTTCACGACAAGGTGTACATTGACCACAACTCTCATGTTTATAAAAAACAGATAAACGCCATATCGCCTTGATTATATCTGTAGATTTATCCATCACAATGACAGCTGCAGTCCCCAATCCTGAACCCATCTCTCGAAGACTATCATAGTCCATTATAGCTCCTCTCATCTGCTCACCCCGAATACAAGGAACAGAAGATCCACCAGGAATAACAGCCAGAAGATTATCCCAACCTCCTCTTATACCACCACAATGTCTTTCAATTAATTCTTCAAAAGTTATCGACATGGATTCTTCAACAGTACAGGGATACTTAACATGACCTGAAATAGAAAAAAGCTTGGTACCTCTATTATTTTCACGTCCAAATCCAGCATACCAGCTCGCACCACGACGCAAAATAGTCGGCACAACAGAAATAGATTCAACATTGTTAACCGTTGTTGGGCAACCATATAAACCAACGTTAGCGGGGAAAGGAGGCTTCAGACGAGGCTGTCCTTTTTTGCCTTCAAGACTTTCAAGAAGAGCCGTCTCTTCTCCGCAAATATAAGCTCCCGCACCATGATGAATTATAATATCGACACGATAACCAAGCTTTTTATCATCGCCAAGCAAACCCTCTGCATAACATTCATCGACCACTAGCTGTAACACTTCGCGTTCCCGTACAAACTCCCCACGAACGTAAATAAAAGCACAATGCGCACCTACAGCGAAAGAAGCAATAACGCAACCTTCAATCAGCGTATGAGGATCATGGCGCATAATATCACGATCCTTACAGGTACCAGGCTCAGATTCATCTGCATTGACAACAAGATAGTTAGGACGATCAGAACTCACCTTTGGCATAAAAGACCATTTCATGCCGGTTGGAAAACCAGCGCCACCACGTCCACGCAAACCAGATGCCTTAACTTCACTGATAATCCAATCACGACCTTTTTCTAAAAGACACTTAGTATTATCCCAATGTCCTCTTACCATAGCTTCCTTGAGGGAATTTCCCTTCAAGCCATATATATTGGTAAAAACACGATCACGGTCTTTGAGCATGCTCAAACTTCCCTTTAGCTTATCAGAAAAATTTTTCTTTCTCTATTCTTGCACCCTGCTTGCACTTTTTTCATTCTTAACTTCCCCTATGATATTCAAGCACATATCAACTCAATTATATCTCTAATCACTCTATTTTAAAATTTATTCAAATATATAAATACCTAAAAAACATAAATATAAACCTATCATTTCCTTGAAGATACGTCGAAACTTCTGCCCGCGTCAGAAAACGCCTAAAATATTCACACTGACGTATCTCTATTATTAGTGCCAATAGCATCAAGATTTTTCTTCATATCCTCAGTTTCATCTTCATGAAAGTATTCCTTTTTTACTCTTTGAAAACCCTTCCAGAAGAGCTAAGCCCTTATCTATAAAAACAAAAATTTCTGCAAGCTTCCTTAAAACATCAATAATTCTCAGTCTTTTGACAACAAGATGAATGCCCTTTCATTCACCGCCAGTATCTACATCTCCTTTAATAACATCAATTTTAACATCCAAACCATCTTCTATCAGCGACGTCAAACCTCCTGCAGGAGATGAACTTATCCGATTGATTTGAGTCCCCGGACGTATAGAATTACCTTGTCCTATAGCAAAAGCATCAATAATCTCTTCTAAACGCTCTGATGTTAAATCCTCATATGTATCTTTACCTATCATAACCATTGGTGCATTCACGCAAGCTCCCTGACATTCAACCTCCTCCCAAGAAAGAGTCCCCTCAGAATTCATATGCAATGGCTCTTGATGAATCTTATTGCGACAAACTTTTATTAATTCCTCGCAACCTCGCAACATACATGGGGTAGTTCCACAGACCTGGACATGTGCATACGTGCCTACTGGACCCAATTGAAATTGAGTATAAAAAGTCGCGATCTCAAGAACGCGAATATACGCCATTCCAAGCATATCCGCAACAACTTCAATCGCCGCACGACTAATCCATCCCTCCTGTTCCTGAACACGCATCAACAATGGGAGAACAGCTGATTGACTGCGTGATGGAGGATATTTGCGAATAGTCTTATCAGCCCAAGCAACGTTTTCTGCATTAAAAGAAAAAGAAGGTGGCTGTAATTCTTCTCTTGCCAATCGACGAATCGACATCGTCTTTCAAGTCCCTATAAGATTCCAAACAACTAAAACAAATGGATATTATTCAATCACTATTTTACAATACTCATCTATCAACTTCACCAAAAACAATATCTAACGATCCTAAAATAGCAGAGACATCTGCCAATTGATGTCCCTTGCACAAAAATTCCATAGCTTGAAGATGAGCATACCCAGGAGCACGGATCTTACACCGATATGGCTTATTACTTCCATCAGAAATCAAATAAACTCCAAACTCTCCCTTAGGAGCTTCGACAGCAGCATAAACTTGGCCAGCCGGAACGTGATATCCTTCAGTATAAAGCTTAAAATGATGTATCAACGCCTCCATTGAACGTTTCATATCAGTCCGTTTAGGGGGAACAATTTTTGTATCAAACGAAGAAACTGGACCTATCTTATTGTCACCAAGCAAACGATTCACACATTGTTTTATGATCTTTACAGATTCACGCATTTCCAGCATTCGCACAAGATACCGATCATAACAATCCCCATTTTTACCAATCGGTATATCAAAATCCAAATCCGCGTAACACTCATACGGTTGAGACTTGCGCAAATCCCAAGCAGCACCAGAACCACGAATCATGACTCCTGAAAAACCCAATGCCCACGCATCATCAAGTTCTACGACTCCAATGTCAGCATTACGCTGCTTAAATATACGACTATCCGTTAAAAGACCATCGATATCATCTAGAACTCTAGGAAAAGACTCACACCAAAAACCGATATCTTCAACCAAACAATGCGGGATATCCTGATGAACACCGCCTGGACGAAAATATGCTGCATGCATACGCGAACCGGAAGCACGCTCATAAAAAACCATGAGTTTCTCTCGTTCTTCAAAACCCCAAAGAGGCGGTGTCAAAGCACCAACATCCATGGCTTGTGTAGTAACATTCAATAAATGAGAAAGAATACGCCCAATTTCAGAATAAAGAACCCGAATTAATTGCCCTCGAATTGGAATTTGAATCTCAAGCAATTTTTCAACTGCTAAAGCATACGCATGTTCCTGATTCATAGGAGCAACGTAATCAAGACGATCAAAATACGGAACCGCTTGCAAAAAAGTTTTTGTTTCAATAAGTTTTTCGGTGCCTCGATGTAAAAGACCTATATGCGGATCAATGCGCTCAACAACTTCACCATCAAGCTCAAGAATAAGCCGCAATACACCATGGGCAGCAGGATGCTGCGGACCGAAATTCATAGTGAAACTACGAACCTTTTTCTCAGCCATCAATAATATACTCCAACTTCAAAAAATTTAAAAAACATAATACAATGATCTTCATCTCAAATTTTCCTAAGATGAATTCTTACCTTCCTTATTATATTCAGAAGGCAATGAACCGCAATCTCCCCAAGGAGATATAAAATCAAAATTACGATATTCTTGCATCAATTCCACTGGCTCATAAACAACTTTTCTAGATTCACTATCATAACGAACCTCTACAAAACCAGTTACTGGAAAATCCTTACGAAGAGGATGACCCTCAAAACTATAATCCGTCAGAATACGCCTTAAATCTGGATGTCCTTCAAAATGAATTCCATACATATCCCACACTTCACGCTCAAACCAATTCGCTCCGGGATATACCTCTACTGCTGATGGAACGGAATCTCCTTCAGCAACAGGAAGCCTGACACGCACACGGAAATTATGTTTTGGAGACAAAAGATGGTAAACTACATCAAAACGCTTTGTACGACCTAAAAAATCTACACCACATAAATCTATTATGTTTACAAAATGACAGTTTGGATCATCTCGAAGAAAACTGAGCAAAGGTATTAAATCTCCACACTCAATATCTAGACTCAATTCTCCCAAAAATGAACTTGAAGAAAGATTCGAAGAACCAAAGGTTTTGATTATGTAATCACCAATACTTTCAACCTTATCAACCACACTGCGACCTTTTTAACGTTTGATATTACCAATGCGACGAATTTTCTTTTGTAACAAAAGAATACCATAAACAAGAGCCTCCGCTGTTGGAGGACAGCCCGGAACATAAATATCTACAGGAACAATGCGATCACATCCTCGAACAACCGAATACGAGTAATGATAATATCCTCCACCATTGGCACAAGAGCCCATGGATATAACATAACGAGGCTCAGGCATTTGATCATAAACTCTACGAAGTGCTGACGCCATCTTGTTCGTTAACGTACCTGCAACAATCATGACATCTGATTGGCGTGGCGAAGCTCGTGGCGCAAAACCAAAACGCTCAAGATCGTAACGTGGCATAGATGCTTGCATCATTTCAACGGCACAACAGGCTAAACCAAAAGTCATCCACATCAGAGATCCTGTACGTGCCCAGGTTACCAATTGATCAGCAGAAGTTACAAGAAAACCTTTATCCCCTAAATCACCACCAATATTCACAAGAGAACCATCAGCATTCATTCTGCGCCCGTGATAAAGAGGATTTTTATGCATGCCATCTTGGGAAGAAACGTTTTTGTTATCCCCTATCAATCCCATTCTAAAGCTCCTTTTTTCCATTCATAAATGAACCCAATGGCTAATATGCCTAGAAAGATCATCATGGACCCAAAACCCAACCAACCAATCTTCCTAAAACAAACCACCCACGGGAATAGAAAAGCAATTTCCAAATCGAAAATGATAAATAGGATAGAAACCAAACAAAACCGAACGTCAAATTTTATACGAGCACTATCAAAAGGATCAAATCCGCACTCATAAGTCGATAATTTTTCTGGATTAGGTGCTTTAAAGGCAATAATAAAGGGTGAAATCATGAGAGAAAACGCTATTATCGAAGCGATTGTCACAAATACTATAATGGGGATATAGGAAGCTAAAATACCATGCATTTTTACTTAATCTCCATAATCATATTACATGTCATAACCACCAAAACAAATATGCTTCTATCAAAAACACAATAAAATTATACTAACCTGAAATAAAACAAACATTAAAAGACAAAAATCATGGCGCGAGTGACGGGGCTCGAACCCGTGACCTCCGGCGTGACAGGCCGGCGCTCTAACCAACTGAGCTACACCCGCATAAATCGGAACCTCATCACAAAGAGAGGAAGCAACCTAACAAACAACTATGAAATTCTATAACTCTACGCAAGCCATAAGTAAATATAGAAGTAAAAAAAACGACATTTAAACAGTGAATTATTCCAATAAAAACAAACAAATCCTCCTACCGGCACTAGAATGACAATAAACGATATTTTTTCTCATATAAACACATATATATGACATCATTTACCGATAAAATAACATCCATTAATTTGTCCAAAAAAATATCCGAAAATTCTAAAAATTTTTATTTGCGAATATCAAAATAGTGTTGTATCACATGGATCATATTTTGGTGCAAAGGGCGATTAGCTCAGTGGTAGAGCGCCTCGTTTACACCGAGGATGTCGGGAGTTCGAGTCTCTCATTGCCCACCATTCTTCTATAGGACCTTTTGAGAAATGAACGAATCGGATAATCGTGGACTAACCAGATCACTGTGAATATTTAAATCGATAGCATTTTATAGCAATCGATCGGGATATGAATATTTGAGATTTTTTTAGTTTTTAAAAGGTGAACGAGAGAATCTTAATTCAAAGCCTATATAATATTCTCTTGTTTAAACATCACGCATTTCCTGACTGCAAGAACATATTTTTTTTACCATCCTTCTTAAAATATTGCGGAAATTATTTGAAAAAGCAGAATCGAAGTAAAATTTTTACGTAATTGATGCATTTTAAACGTTTAAAGTCGCTTATATTGCTCAGATAGGTTTTTAACATCAAAAATCAACCCAAAAGTCTCTCTCTATTTTTTCGCCACCCTCAACTTGCTTTTATAAAATACAAAAGATAAGCCTCCATGCAACGGGTTTCTGCACCAAGACTGGAATCTGTGCAACGAAAACGCTACACAGCCAAAGGATTGGGAATATCTATGCACAAGCTACCACATTACCCGCATCAGACAACCAGAATTCATGCAATAAGGACGCTACATCTTTGATGGCATAAAACCTTGTTTACAATCTAGCTAAAAACTCATTGTCACAATTAAATACTTCCAATACCGCAAGCCCAGAGAAGGATTTGCGTTACAAGAACTCCATCCTATTGTTAACGAGGTCCTCACAGAAGCTATTAAAGAAATACGCAGTTATTTAAAAAATAATATGCAGTTATCAAGGGCATGATTCAGTTATAGGGGATAGAACGCACCCATAAATTCGATAAATATCAAGAAAACAGTTATTTAAAAGCCACGATGAGAATTTCTTTTTTCGAAAAATCCCCAACAGAATAACAGAACAAAGAAAAACATTCCTAACTTTTAAAAAAATCACAAAGGAAAATAAAAAATATATTTATTTTAAAACACCTCTAAAAAGGGAGGAGAGGAAATCTATAAAATCTCCTCTCCCTGAATTCAAATGATAGACATATAAGAAATGTCTTACATCATATCCATACCCCCCATACCTCCCATGCCAGGCATACCACCGCCAGCAGGCATTTGAGGTGACGGCGTTGCTTCCTTTGGAAGTTCCGTCACAGTAACTTCGGTAATCAACATCATCGATGCAACTCCGACTGAATCTTGAATTGCATTACGGACGACTTTGACAGGATCAACTATACCTGCCTCAAACATATCGCAAAACACACCGTTCTGAGCATCATAACCATATGTTTTACTTTCATTTTCTTGTATCTTACCCGCAATCAAAGCAGCCTCATCACCGGCATTTTCGATGATTTGACGGCAAGGTGCCATAAGAGCTCTACGAACGATATCTACGCCAACGCTCTGATCATCATTCTCACCTTTGATCTTCAGAGACTTAGAAGCCCGCACAAGCGCTACTCCACCACCTGGAACGATTCCTGTCTCAACAGCAGAACGGGTAGCACCAAGAGCATCTTCAACGCGATCTTTCTTCTCCTTCAAGGCTGTCTCGGTTGCGTCTCCAACTGATATTATCGCAACGCCACCAGATAACTTCGCAAGACGTTCCTGAAGTTTTTCACGATCATAGTCCGAAGTAGTTGAAGAAATAGCTGTTTCAATTTCACGAACTCGAGCAAGAACATTATCCTTAGAACCGTTCCCTCCTACGATTGTGGTATCATCTTTGGTCATAAGAACTTTTTTAGCTGAACCCAAATCATCAATCGTAGCTTTGTCAAGTTTAACACCTATATCATCACTGATCAGGGTGGCACCCGTCAACGCAGCAATATCTTGAAGGATCTGGAGACGACGCTCACCAAAAGCTGGTGGCTTACAGGCAGCGACTTGCAATCCACCACGCAATCTATTGACCACAAGAGTTGCCAAAGCCTCTCCCTCAACATCTTCAGCAATAATAAGCAAAGGACGATTAGATTGGACAACCTGTTCCAACAACGGAACAAGAGTAGGAAGGGACGATATCTTCTTTTCGTGTACCAAGATGTATGGATTATCAAATTCAACAGCCATCTTCTCTGAGTTGGTAACAAAATAAGGAGAAAGATAGCCGCGATCAAACTGCATACCCTCAACAACCTTAACTTCAGTATCAGCAGTCTTGGATTCATCAATAGTTATGACGCCCTGCCTGCCAACTTTTTCCATTGCATAAGCGATCTTCTCACCGATCTCCCTATCACCATTGGCAGAAATAGTCGCAACTTGAATTATTTCTTCACGACTCTCAACTTTCTTATGATTATCTTGAAGGTATTTCACAACTTCCTTAACAGCGGCATCCATACCACGCTTAAGATCCATAGGATTTCTACCCGCAGCAACAGCTTTTATACCTTCTTTAATAAGGGACTGTGCAAGACAAGCAGCAGTAGTTGTACCATCACCTGAATGATCATTTGCATTAGAAGTGACTTCTCGCATCATCCGAGCACCTATATCGTGCAAAGGATCTTGCAAATTAATACTCTTAGCAACCGTTACACCATCTTTGGTAACACGACAGTTACCATAAGGATTACTAATTACAACAAAACGACCCTTTGGCCCTAACGTAACCTTCACAGCATTTGCAAGAATATTCACACCTTGCACTACACCTTCACGGGCACTTGAACCCAACCTTACATCTTTAGCAGTCATAAACTAAAACCCCATCTCTTTACAAAAAACTTACTTGCCTTTTTTATCTTCAAGAACACCTATAATATCTGTTTCTTGCATAACGAGATAATCTTCATTAGAAATCGTAATCTCTGAACCTGACCATTTCGCAAACATAACAAGATCCCCTTCTTTTACTTCAGGAGGGATAACATTTCCAGACGTATCATAAGCACCCGGACCTACAGATATTACTTTACCTTCACATGGCTTTTCCGCAGCAGAATCCGGTATTATAATACCTCCACTTGTCTTAGTTTCGCTTGGAACCCGGCGCACAACCACGCGCCCTCTCATTGGACGCAATTTCCTCGTAGTTGACATATTTTTCAAACTCCTAATAAAAAACAAAACCTAGAAGGCACAGGAAAACCATATTGGTTGCCTGTCATTACAAGAATTAGCACCCTCTATCTATGAGTGCTAATAGTTCTTATTTAGTAATAAAACCATTACCAAGTCAAGGGGGGTCATATGAAAACTAATACATAAGAAAATACTCTGCGCAAGAATAGAACAAATGATGCCTAACTGTGAATCAAAGCATCCATTCACGCTATCAATATGTTCTATCATCCCACCTAAAAAAGCACATGGAATCTGCTACGCTTAATATAGCTAAAACAGCTTCATCTCTCTGTCGAATTCTAGTTTATGAAACGTATGGCAAAAATTTCGTGTCCTTTTCCAGAAACACCAACATCCTATAAAAAGAACGAAAAATGTCCTTAAAATTATACTTGTGATTCATTCTCTACCCCATATTTACTTGATTAGAAAAAAATCGGTGGACGATTCAATGAATGTTTCCAAAGCAAAGGCAAGCAAACACCTAAATTATCGAGATGACCGGCGATAATTATAACAATACTGTTTATAAATTTAAGGAATGCTATTAACAGTGAACTTAATGTATAAATGATGTAAAATTTCTTTGCAAAACAACGATATTGAGCCTCATTGGCGAATTTTGAGATTAATCTGACAAGGACAACTATGGACGTTTTCCACCATACCAACATAAATAAACCATTACCCGAAAACCTAAAAGGTGGCGTAGTTGCTATAGGTAATTTTGACGGAATACATCGCGGTCATTGTTCCGTATTGGAAAATGCCTTAAAAATAGCAAATGGCTCACCGACTATAGTTCTGACATTCGAACCTCACCCTCGTACAATACTGAAGGCTGCGACTCCAATATTCCCAATTATACCCGAATCCATCAAAATAAAAGTCTTAGAAAACATGGGATTTTCTGCTCTGATTGGATACAAATTCGATTTAAACGTTGCCAATTACTCCGCTGAGAAGTTTATTCAAAAGGTATTGGTGGAATGGTTACAAACAAAAACAGTAGTCACAGGCGCCAGGTTTTGTTTTGGAAAAAACCGTGCCGGCAATGGAGCCTTGTTAAAAAAAAGAGGGATACAGTATGGTTTCAATACCGTGCTCGTTGACGAAATTCAAGATAACGCTTCTGAAATCATATCTTCTACCCGCATCCGGACGGCACTTAAGAACGGACTTGTAAACGAAGCCGCTCATCTTCTCGGATACCACTTCACAGTTGAATCAAAAGTCGTTTGCGGAGAAAAACTAGGACGTAAATTAGGATATCCGACTGCGAACATGAAGCTAATGCCTACAATATCCCTCAAAGAGGGAGTTTATACCGTACGTTTTCGCACCCAAAAAAAGATATCCTACTGTGGCGTCGCAAATTTTGGCAGAAGTCCTACCATCAATCAAAATGGCTCTCTTTTCTTAGAGAGTTTTATTTTCGATTTTTCTCAAGAAATATACGGACAAATATGCACTGTTTCATTTTTTGATTTTTTACGCTCAGAAATAAAGTTTCAAGATATCCGCACACTGATAGAATACATACAAAAAGACGAAAGAAAAGCACGTGCACTCCTCTCTAACAGTCCTCCTCTTAGCAGAATAGATCGCCTTATATGTTTTTGATTCCCTTCATAATTAATAGCTTTCAGCTACTATTCCTTATAAGATTTGTGCAATCTCAGCTCCCTTGAAACCATCTAAAAAACATCTCTTCCTAGTTATTTCTTCCCAAAAAACCATAGAACCAATTGCTATCGCATAAAAAATCCGCTACAACTGGCGTTGTTCGGTCTTTGTTTTTCATTCTGAAGGGATATGTCTGTATTGTTGCAATTTCTCGGTAGTAAAAAAAAGTGTTTTGCCATCTCGCTGATACTTATGGTAGCGCCTTTATCTGGTTGTGGCTATCCAACGTATGGAACAGGCAGGGGCTTAACAGGAGATATTTTACATCTAGCAATAAAGCTCAAGAACAAAGTATCCTATCCTAAAAGACATATGCAGCCATCAGACCTTCCATTGACAAAATCTGGAAACCCCAAGAAAAACGATCCGAAATCTTTTGAAAACCAATCGATATCTAGGACACAAAGCATCTCTCCTCTTCCTGATCCCCCCGAAGAGTATTACTCTGATAAAAAAGTATAGAACCGAAACTTCCGTAGAACACTAGCGGAGGGAAATACTGCTTCCTCAAGACAGCGAATCTGATAAGCCTCAGCAACATCGTCACCTAATCTTTTTTAGTTACCACAGAAGGATTAAAAGAAAGAGAGATTCCATCTCTGACTATCCCGCCATTTCTTCTCGGACAACATTCGGATTCCGGAAAACCTGCGATCTCTCTGGGTCAGGAGAGCAATTTTTTGCTATTAAAGTCATCTAAGCCCCTCTTTAATGCCGATATGAGATATGGATCTTAAAACAAAAAGATATGGTGGATTTACTTCCTTTTTTACAAGAGTTGATATCTTTTTTCTATTGCATACTTACTTGCAGATTCATGAAACAACATATGCCTCATATGCGCATTTCGCCCTCAAGAGAGCATGACTTAAAATTTAGATCATAAATCTCCCATTTTTCAAGTAAAAAACGCAATTGGAGCCTCCTCTCTTCCTCAAATTTGTCTTCTAGAGGAAAAGAGATCCTCCATCTTTGTTGATAAGATCACGATTCAATAGAGAGAACTTTTCTTTACATCTTCCAATTCTTTAAAAACTCAATGCCGCCTCTAATGCCAGAGCCTCATATTATAAATTTATATAATATATATTTATCGAAAATATATTATAATCAATATCTTAAGCCATCATAACCCCAAATCAGAGTTCGTAGCTTCTACAACGCATCCTTTATGCCAAACCCTATAACCTTTTAATAGAAAGAATAAAAACATGACGCCTAAAGAAACCGGTAAAAGAATCTAGTATTTTAAGAAAGACGGCAAACGTATACGTCTTCCAAATCCCTGCAGGACTAAAAAATTCATAGAAGCCTCAACGTCGATATCCTAGCAGGACGCATTAAATCCAAGAAAAACTCCGACAAGAAAGAAAGATTTGAATGGCTAATCAATCAATATAAGGGGATATAATTGGGCATACCTAAAAGCGAGAAATAGTTCCACAGCAAGAGGAGGCAATTCATGCGCTGAATATCTGCAGTGATGGACATATATGGTGCGATGTTTTGCGTGGTAAGGTTTAATGATCAAAATGCCTAGTGAGGCATACTGACAATTTTTTAATTTTTGCAATTACAGTTTGAAGATCAGTGACGCTATCGAGAGAAGAGGACTTGATGTTTTGGTGTATGAATTTTAAGGAAGCGTTATCATATTTATTACACTAGACAAAGATAGAGCTACTAGGCTATACCCATCCATATATTTTAAAGTAAATCATCGTGGGTGATTAGCTCAGTTGGTAGAGCAGCTGACTCTTAATCAGCGGGTCGCAGGTTCGAACCCTGTATCACCCACCATTTTCACCTCATATTTCAGGCTAGCAAGGGATTATCGCCTTGTTTTGCACCCTCCTAGAATAAGAAAACTTCGAACAATAAAATTATGCATAGGGTAATTTTGGACGCCAATCTGATCATTAGACAGCCAAAGCAATTTTTGTCTACGACAATTATTGTAGCCTAAAGTAAATTATATTGGGCGAAAATTGAAAAATTTTCCTTAGAATCAAATGTTTTCTACACAATTCAAGCGGAGATTTACTTGAAATTAATTGTTCTTGTTAAACATATTATGCGTCGATCATTGCACATGAATTCTAAAATTTTGCAATATCCTAGTATTTGAGACAAAAAATAAAAGAAGAAATTATAATTCTATCACCAATGACAATCACGAAAAGGAGGTTGGTTATCCGTAACAAAGATACAAAAGTCCTAGAATTGGTGACCCTTGTCGAAAGCATGACCAACATACTGGAATCTAGGATAGATATATTTACAGATGTTTTCAAGCCATTATTTCGCAATTCCAGCGAAAAAGCAAAACGTCAGGCAGTAGCAGCCCTATCAAGATGTTCAAACGTACCAGAAAAAACAGCCTTCTTCATAGGAATTCAACCCATATCGATCGCAGCTATCTTTCTGATAACTTCTCCAAAAATCAGCGATAAAACTTTACTTGCCATCGCTAAGACACAAGGGAAAGAACATATACATGCCATTTTTCACCGCAAAGACCTCTCTCCTAACATCAAAGAAAGGCTCCTAAAGATTCAAAAGAAGAAGATGTTTTATATTGCCAGAAAGTATAATCCAGAGAAAGGACTTTCCAAACATACTGTATAATCAAAAAAGAAGAAATCTCTATGGAAAACTAAAATTCCACCGTATAAACAAGAACTTAAATTCTACAAACCCAGAATCGCAAAGCATTTGATTCTACCGCGCTTTTTAATAAATACTCCGCATCTTTAATTCTTCCTTTTCCTAACAATACACAAGACATAAATCATTGTTTTTGATTAATATTTTTTGTTTATTGAGTCTTGTCTTTTTGAGGATTCGACTCATTGAGATAAGGGAAAAGAAAGAATATGGACATAACGACTATAGAAATAGGTAATATCAAAGCTTCAGATTGGGCAATTAAAAAAGAAATCCCTTATAAAAGACGTAACGAGCGTATCAACAAAACCTCGCCTTGCCCTGTCCAGAATGGATAAAGCGAACCCTGTAACGGCGATAAATAATTGGCTACCATAGAAGCAAAGGTCGCACTACAAAAAACGGCTATAGATTTTTCGTTTCTGTCCAGCGACATATGCATTGAGGATTATGAGCGAATTTCTCAATTATATGCTGCCAATGTTTGGAATAATATTGAGCATCATAAGATTTATTAAATTTTGGAATTTTGAATGTTGACAAGCTATGGGGGATTTTTCTTTGTCGTATAAATAATTTATACGATTATTATTATCTCCGATGACACGAATTCTATGCACAGTGGATTAAATACCTATATGGTAAGTCTGTGTTTATGATTCTTAAGATATGCTTCAAAAACTGAGAACTACATATAATTTGAATTATTTTCACTATAAATTTTAATTTATTCAAAAAAAACCAGAAAGTGTTCCGTTATTTTGAGGTCTATTTTGCTTTTTTATCTAGCTCTAACTTCTTTGTAGGGAGGGAAAACCTGTGAGTGATATCGATTTTTCTGCTCGTAAGATCCATAGAAATACACAAAGTATAAAAATATACGTATTGATTTTATTCTTTTTATTAGGTGGCGTAACAAGCTTAAATTCCATCCTTATTCCAAAACTGAAAGATGTTTTTTCTCTCGGTTACTTACAAGCAATGCTGATTGAAATAGTTTTCTTTACTTGCTACCTCTTAATTTCTATACCTGCTGGATTACTTATTCAACGATGTGGTTATGTCTATAGTATCTGTGTAGGATTGTTGGTCATGTTATTGGGTTGTTGTATATTTATTGTCACAACTAAAATAACAACCTTTGCGGTATTCTTGCTGGCTATATGTGTCTTGGCAACGGGTGTTGTTGTGATTCAAGTGGTGGCAAATCCTCTTATTTCCCTGCTTGGATCGCCTGATACGGCTGCTAGCAGGCTTACTTTTGCGCAAGCCTTTAACTCATTAGGTACGACGATTTTTCTATATATTGGGGCTATTTTTATTTTGGAAGGGTTATCCAATATTGATGTTTCATCCATGTCAGAATCTATGTTGATAGCCTATCGTTCCCATGAAGCAAATCTTATATCTCAAGTCTACCTTACTATCGCAGTCATTCTCTTTCTGATTACACTGTTATTCTGGACAAAACGTCATTGTCTTCTTTTCTTGGAGAAAAAAAGTTCTCCGCGTTTCTTAACAACACTTGATCTTCTGAAAAAACCCCGTTTCTTGTTTGGCACCTTATGCATACCTCTCTATGTCGGCGCAGAAGTTGCGATTGGTAGCGTTATGGTGAATTATCTTATGCGTAGCGATACTCTTCATTTAATGGGAGTGCCTGCAGGTCAGTACACCTCCATATATTGGGGAAGCGCAATGGTTGGTCGGTTTATAGGATATAAATTGCTTACTCGTTATGCCTCTGAAAAAATTCTTTCTGCTTTTGCTACCATTGCTCTTTCCCTTGTCGTTATTTCCTCTTATTCCACTGGTTTTATATCAGGTTGGTCTCTTATATTCGTTGGCTTGTTCAATTCTATTATGTTTCCTACCATCTTCTCCCTAGCAAATTTTGGTCTTAAAGATCGCATGCCTGAAGGTTCTGGTATTATCTGTACCTCCATATCAGGAAGCGTAATTATTTCTTTGATTTTTGGCTATATAGCAGACTTTGCAAACTTAAGAATAGCACTATTAATACCAGCCGCTTGCTATGCTGTCATTGTTGCATATGGCATATTCTGCTTATACGACAGAACCAAGTTTGAAAAGGGATGAAAATACCATCTCCTCCTCTGAGTATAACCAAAAATATAAACCGTTTTATTTGACAAGTTCTTTTAAGGATATTTGGTCTTTCCTTTTTAAAGATATCGACTAGCGGTTATGTTTTTTACTCTTTTTGCTTTACAAGATTACCCTTGTACCCCAAAATACAAGCCATAATCTCTTGGTGAAGAATCTAAGCCCTGCCAATGGGTCATAATAAAACCATCCTGAACTGATCATCCATACTACAAACAATAGGATGCCATATAATCCCAAATAACGCTGTAATCGGACACATAAAATCGTTGACACTAACAATCCAATTGATACCAATTTTTATCTTTTGGGAATCTAACTGCAACAACCTTAAAGTTGCATCATCTTCAAGAAAATCACTATTGTAACAACCAATGATATTTTGTATCCCCCATCTCCCTTAGGACCAGACCTATGGAGCTCAAAGAACTGCCTATTACAATATTCTACCTTAACCTAGAATGACTTACGATATCAAAATAGAGCAATAAGAATTTCCTGATCGCTGCGATATTTAGGGATATATTTCAAAATATTTATCTGAGTGGAGCTTTGAATCTTTAGTATCTCAAAATTTTTCTTGTGCTACAGCTAAACAGATATTTTCCTAAAAATCACGCAGGAAAAGCGATCTACGCAACATCTGATGCCGCAGAGGTACCATCCTCTCTAATGCATAAAATGTTCCTGCACGCAGGATCTGTAAAAATGGATATTTTGAAAATAGAGACCGATTGAGTAAATCTGTACCAATCACCCTTTGAAGAACATCTCCTCGACGAAAATCGTGAAAAGCATCACCTATACAATCAAAAGAAGAAACCTTATTTTTCTTCAGCAAATTCAATAAGACTATAGCGTCTCGCGTTGATGAATTAAGACCCTGCGCACATATCGGAGATAGAGCATGGGCAGCCTCACCAACAAGAACGGCTCTACCCTTACCAAAACGATGAGATACCATTGCTGATAAAGGAAAGCTCTGAACCTCTGTTATAATTTCAATATCCCCAAGGATAGCATGCAAATAACCCTCTATCCGACGAGCAATCTCTTGTATTGAAAGTTCTCTATAGGTTTTTGCTTCTTGAGGATCCATTATCCATACAAGGCTAGAAACATCTCCAACCAAAGGAACTTGCGTAAAAGGACCGGGAAATCTATGGAATTCTGTACATAAACCACGATGTGGTATAGAATGCTTGAAATTAAGAACAAGTGCAGTTTGTGGATAATGCCATTTCTTTTCTCCAAAACCAAGCTTTTGCCGAACATGAGAATGACGTCCATCACTTCCTATAAGCAATCTGCCACTTATTTCTTCCCCCGAAGAAAGTATAGTCGTTACTTCCGTGCTGTTAATTTGTATTTCTTTTGCCAATGCATCAAAGTGATGAATTAAAGGATGGCGAGATATTTCCTTTTGCATAATTGTCATCAATGCATGGTTGGGAAAGTTATAACCAAATTGATCCAAACCAATCTCGGAAGCCCGAAATATCGAATTCGGCGCAGTTATCAAACTACCCGTGAGATCAAGGAAATTAATCGCTAATACAGGAGAAGAAACATATTGAAGAGAATCCCACAGCTCTATTTCTTGCAAAAAATGAATGCCTTCATCCATAAGCATTGTTGTCCGAAAGTCCTGGAAACAGGACGAAGGTGAAATTAATGCTGTATTAAAGCCCATTCTTGCAGAACCAAGCGCTACCATGCTACCTGCAAGACCACCTCCTACAATAAGTATGTCAAAATCACCCATCTATTTAACCTTTATGATACTATCAGCTAAAAATACCTTGCAATTTGTATATCTTATTAATAGCGTTCGTCGAATGATAATATCTGGTTTTCTTGCTTTCACATCATGAAATGCAGTGCAACAAACAAAATTTTCATATCTTTAATAAAAGGTAAAAACGTGCTAGGGTACCCAGATGTTTGAGAAACTCAATTATAGGAATTTTCCATATAAGCAAATACGTGCTTTTTCTGTCCATATTCTAACCGCCTCTGGTTCGTTTCTTGCATTCCTTGGTGTGACAGCCGCTGCTCAATATCGATTTATCGATATGTTCTGGTGGCTTGGATTAGCTCTCCTTATAGATGGATTTGATGGCCCTATTGCACGAAAGATGCGCGTTAAAGAAATCCTGCCAAATTGGTCTGGCGACACCCTTGACAAGGTCATTGATTACTTAACATACGTTCTTCTCCCTGCGTTTGCACTTTACCAAAGTAATTTACTCGGTGCCACCTGGTCATCACTTGCTGCAGGTTTAATTGTCATTTCAAGTGCTATTTATTATGCTGACACCAATACAAAAACAGAAGACTGCTTCTTCTCCGGCTTTCCTGTTGTTTGGAACATGGTTGTGTTCTTTCTTTTTGCGCTGAATACCAACGCAATAATCTCAATGATTATCATTACCGTATCTATAGTGCTTACATTTACACCCGTTTATTTTTTACATCCAATACGAGTTGTAAGGCTACGCTTTCTCAATATTTTTATATTCTCTTGCTGGTGTGCACTAGGACTATACTCCCTTATATCAAATTTCCAATTACCATCCTTTTTTTACGGATCTTTTATTGCATGCGGAATTTATCTGTATAGTATCGGTGCGATATTACAATATTTCCCTAAACTAGGAAAAAATAAAACCCCATTCCACAAGGATGGAAATGACTTATAAAGCCAAAATATAATTTTAGAAACAGAAACTTATATTCTCAGATTCATGAATAAGAAATATATTTTTTCCCCGCTTCATAATTCTCATTCTGGAGTGCCAAAGCA
>NZ_JACETX010000054.1 GCF_014048425.1 Candidatus Liberibacter sp.
GGATCGCTGGGTTTTCAAAGATGGAAGAGAGTAAAAGAAAACTTATTTTGAAAAGGAATATAGGGCATCATTACATATCTCTATATTTTAGTTGACGATACTTTAAACAAAATTGATCATTTATGAATTTCAATGTCTAAAAAAACTACAATTCTTCCTCAAAATATTGGTATCAGGTTAATTTTAGAGTTGCAATCTCTTTAAGGAAAGGAATAGACTGTGAATCTTACCCTTCAAAAGGCGAGACTTAATAAATGAAAATATTTTGTAAAAACAATGACTTATTTTTTATATTTTCTTGGCGGTAGAAAGGGATTTAATCTGATGAGTTCCCACCATGCTAAAGTATTGATAATTGGCTCCGGTCCAGCCGGATACACTGCTTCCATATATGCTTCTCGTGCCATGCTTGAGCCAGTTATTATATCTGGAATGGATTTAGGCGGACAACTTACAATAACCGAAAGTGTGGAAAATTATCCGGGATTTGCTTCTCCTATACAGGGAAAGTGGTTGATGGAGCAGATGCGTCTTCAAGCAGAAAATGTTGGAGCAAGGATTATAAGAGATACTGTGCATTCGGTTAGTCTTGAACAGCGTCCTTTTTTTATCAAAACTGAGTTAGATGAAATTTGGCATGCTGAATCCTTGATTGTTGCAACAGGTTCTAAGGTTAAATGGATTGGATTGGAGAGCGAGCGTATTTTTCGAGGTTTTGGAGTGTCTTCTTGTGCTACTTGTGATGGTTTCTTTTATCGCGATAAGGAAGTTATAGTGATAGGAGGTGGAAATACCGCTGTTGAAGAGGCTCTGCATCTCTCTAAGATAGCTCGTAAAGTAACATTAGTGCATCGTCGTTCTTCGTTGCGATCGGAAAAAATTCTTCAAGATAGATTGTTTGCATGTTCAAATATTGAATTTCTTTGGAATACTGAAGTTGTTGAAATTCTTGGTTTAGTTCCAAAACCACCTCTTGTGCCATCTGTTTCAGGTGTACGTTTGCACTGTAAGGACGATGATACAATTTTGGAAAGGCGTATTGATGGAGTTTTTATTGCAATAGGATATAAGCCAAATACAGATATTTTTCGAAATAAATTAAAATTAACAGATACAGGGTATATATGGACTCGTCCGGGTTCTGTGGAAACCAGTGTGCCGGGAGTTTTTGTAGCAGGTGATGTTGCTGATGACCATTATCGACAAGCAATCACCTCTGCTGCTATGGGATGTATGGCTGCATTGGAGATGGAGCGATATCTCTCCGTTTCTTGATTTTTTATAGAATATATATTTTAAAAGGGAAAAGACTGTGTCTTTCGACTGGGACAAGTTGCGCATTTTCCATGTAGTAGCTAAAGCCGGTTCGTTTACGCATGCCGTAGAGGAATTAAACCTTTCTCAATCTTCAATTAGCCGTCAGATAAGTGCTCTTGAAGAGGAAATAGGTATCAAGCTTTTCTATCGTCATGCACGAGGGCTTACATTAACAGAACAGGGAAAAAAACTTGACTGTACTGCATATAATGTTTTTCGCAAGTTGAGAAATGTTAAAATTGAATTGCAGGAATCAGCTGAACGGCCTTCTGGAAAATTGCGGATTGCGATCATGCTAGACTTAGGGCAAAATTGGTTGCAGGATAACATTAGAGAATTTTTGTGCCTGTATCCAAATATTCAAGTTCAGATCATTTTTGATAACAAAGATATTGATCAGAGCATGGATTACGCTGATTGTGCTATTCGTCTTCTAAAGCCGCGTCAATCTGATCTTATACAACGCAAATTATTTACGATTCACATGCATTTATATGCTTCAAGGTATTATCTGGAGCGTCGTGGTAAGCCATCTCTTATAAAAGACTTAGATAATCACAGTCTTATTACTTTTGGAGATTTTATTCCGAAGTTTATGGAAAATTTTAATTGGCTAGCAACTATTGGACGTCTTCCAAATGAACCAAGAACTTCTCAGTTGCAGATAAATAGTCATCTTTCCATTTTACAACATTGTATCTCAGGTTATGGAATAGCGCTTTTGCCTGATTATATAGCAAAAAACAATCAAAATCTTGTAAAATTGATGGTAGATGTCGATATGCCATCTTTTAAGGTTTATTTCTGTTACTCTGAGGCATTGAAAAATACAGGAAAATTAAGGGCTTTCAGGGATTTTATTGTATCCACAGCTCGAAATTGGAATTTTTAAGAAAAACAATTCTGGTATAATGAATCGCTCAGTGAAGACATTGAGGGCATGTAAGGTTGATAACGGGAAGCAGCGTATCCCTTGTTGATTTATTGAAGAAGACATTAATAGTCAGGTTGCAATGGCCGCTCACAAAAGGTTCTAGGGTAATTTCTATAAAGATGAGAATTACGACTGTGTTGAGCGTTTAGATCGGAGCAATAATCCAAGAGAAGATAGAGGTTTTATGCGTCTGCAGAATGAATGACACTCTCAAGTTATTTGCAGGAAAGGGAAAGTTCCGGTGGGGAATGATGTAGGCTTTTCCTATCTGCATATAGACATAGACTATAAACAGATCATGTGTAAAATATGGTTATCCATATACATAACCTGTGTATAAACTATGTATAACCGGCGAATAATCTGTGAATATTCTGTGGAAATATTTTTTAGAATTTTTCTGTGATTCTCATATATGACGTAGATTATTTATATGGGTTGTGGATAAACGTATCTCGACTTGAGAAAAAATCATGTTCAGCATGATGAAGATTTTTTCCCTGTTTGTTAATATAAGCCCTTGTATATGACGATGCTTAATACCTATTTCCTCTTCAAAAGAAGTTATTTAACGGCTCACTGAAGATAGAGGAAGATTTTTTAATTCTTCTGCGACATGTGTAAACAAACTGGCTTTAGTTGGTGCATGGAAAATACGTGCATTATTATACATACTCAGTGTGAAAGCCATGATATATCTCTGTATATGTTGTGTATATCCTGTGCATAAACTATGTATAACTAGAGAATTTTCTGTGGATATATATGTATAAATGATCTGTGATCCTTCATAGGGACTCGTTTCCTTTTTCATGCAGGAGTTCAAGCTTGAACCATTCTTCCTCTTTTTCTTTGAGTTCTCGGTAAAGAGTTTCAAGTTCATGAGAAAGCCGATAAAACTCCGTTTTGTCGTTTAAGAATAACGTTTGATTGCCGATTTTTTCCTCATTTGCGGCAATTTTAAGATTTATTTCTTTTATTTTTTGCGGGATCTTTTCCAAGAGAATTTTTTGACTATAGGAAAGAGAGCTTTTATTTTGATAATTCGTATCTTTCTTGGATAAGGAAGATGTTGAAGGCTTATGTTTTTTCCCAGTCTGCTTTTTTTGTGGCATTTTTTGCATATCTTTTTGTTGTAAAAGCATATCAGAATAACCGCCAGCGTATTTGATCCAGTATCCATTTGGATCATCAATGTTTTGCGGTGAAAGAATAGATTTTACAGTGCGATCAAGAAAATCTCGGTCATGACTTACAATAAATATTGTTCCTTGGAAATTAGAAATTATTCCTTCCAAAAAATCTAATGTTTCAAAATCAAGATCATTTGTAGGTTCGTCTAAGATAAGAAGATTAAAAGGTTGGGAAAGGATACGTGCTAAAATTGCTCTCATACGCTCGCCGCCGGATAGATTTTTAAGAGGAACACAAGCCTGATCTGCTTGAAATAAAAAATCTTTTATATAACCAACAACATGACGGGATTGTCCGTGTACGATGAGACTATCTCCGGCGTTACCTGTAATATAAGAGGAAAGAGACATATTGAGGTCAAGATCTTCACGTTTTTGATCAATGATGGAAACCTTAAGATTTGTTCCTGATCGTATGAAACCAGAATCCGGAATAATATCTCCGGTAAGCACTTTAAGCAGGGTTGTTTTACCGGCTCCATTAGGTCCAACGATACCAATGCGTTCACCATAGTGTACCCGCAGAGAAAAGTTTTTGATAACTGGAAGGGAATTATATGTTTTTGTAATCTTATCGGCTTCTATAACTAATTTTCCTGATTGTTCGGAGGATTGGATATTCGTTTTTATTTTCCCCTGAAATAATTGTTTTTGTTCCTGAAACTGAGCACGGGTTTCTTGCAATTCCTTAACCCGACGTACATTACGCTTGCGTCGAGCAGTGACCCCATATCGCAACCAGTCTTCCTCAGATTGAATCTTTTTCTTAAGATCGTGACAGCGTATTTTTTCTTGTTCTAAAATCATGTCTCGCCAAGACTCAAAATGCGAAAATCCTTTATCAAGACGATGCAAAGTTCCGCGATCTAGCCATATCGTTGTTGTCGATAAGGTTTTCAAGAAACGACGATCATGCGAGACAAAAATGAGAGCAGATTTGATGTTTAATAATTCTCGCTCAAGCCAATGAATCGTACGAAAATCAAGATGATTGGTTGGTTCATCTAGAATAAGAATATCCGGACGCAGAATAAAAATCCGAATAAATGCGACACAACGTGCTTTCCCGACAGAAAGCTGACTCATTTTTTCATTTCTCGTCAGGTTAAAATGATTTAATAAAGAAGTCAGGCTATAGGAACAATCTTGATAATCGTTTTTTGCATGTTCAATATAATCAAAGATTGTAGAGAATCCTGAGAAATCAGGATTTTGTTCCAGATAACCCAATCTAGCAGAAGTATTAAGAAATACGTCTCCAGATTGGGGTTCCATGAATCCCGCTGCAATTTTTAAAAGTGTTGATTTCCCAGATCCATTGCGTCCTACGAGACAAATACGTTCTCCTGGTTTAACAGATAGGCAGGATTCTTTTAATAAATCGACGCCACCTATAGTGGCATTAACATGATCAAGTCTTAGAATTGGAAAGTCCACTGGAATTTAGTCCTTGAAGATTATAGGGGCGAGCAATAAGAAGACCTATTCCCTGATCGAGTGATATGGTAAGATTCTTCTGGACAACATTTGAAAGAGTGCGCGAAGAACCAAGAGGTACAGAAAAATCAGAGACCACATATAGTGCTCCCGAAATAGCAAGACCTTTGATATCCGAGAGAGTTACAATAGAAAACGCACTTCCTGCAGGAAGATCAAAGTCATATTTTCCTGGCGTGAGCACAAAAGCCTCTTCAGTGCCAGAGGAGAGTGTAACATTGATGCCTTGACTTTTCAGAGAAACCGCAAGAGTTACGTGCTGAAGGGCACAATCAAATCGTTGACCAAAAAGAGCTCCTGCCAGCATGATATGCTGAGCACCCGATTGCAAAGCTTTATAGACTGCGATTTCACCATCTGTCGAATCCTTGTCCGCAGGATACACGATACGTTTTACCGATGACCATTTTTGTATGAGTTCAGGGCTTGTAGAATCGAAATCACCCACCCAAAGTTCTGGTATAATCCCTAATTTATCAGCATGATACATACCCCCGTCAGCGGCAATAACACGACAGTTTTTAACAGCCTCCAAAAGTCGATTTGTAATATCTAGATTTCCATTGAGAAGAATAGTAAAATCAATGGGCTTTTCAGAATTTGACAAAAGCACAGGAGAGAATATCCTCTCAGTTTGTAAACAGTGATACAATGTGATATGGATCAAATAACAGTATACCGTCGGAGAGTCAATTTTGTATATTTGCAATTGATGATGTGCTATACGGTCGTGAATATACTGTGTGCTTGATATTTTAAGAGACAATAGGTCAAATAAT
>NZ_JACETX010000023.1:0-17406 GCF_014048425.1 Candidatus Liberibacter sp.
CCGAAAATATATCGAAAAACAAAAAACACCAGACTGATTTTTAAAGAGACAAGGGATTTTCGCCTTATATCCCCGCCCTGAAGGACGGGGCTTTACGGCGTGTGCTGGTAAAGATCTGCTTGCTTGTCACATATGACCATTCTCTAGCGTCCAATTCATCTTTAATATGCTCCTGAACAGGGGATCTTATCGATAACAAAATGGGTTTTTGACATATGCATAGAATTTTTGTAGAGACATAATGTGCAGATTTTTTGTTCAATAATTATGTTATAATACATGAGCTCTATGGGTTTTTTAGAGGATGATCTTTAAGAGAAAGTGTTTTTGGGCGATTTACAATATCAGTTGAAAAATTTCTCTCTCCAATAGGAAAATGATAAGTGAGCAAAGGTTCAGAAAAAAATGAGAATTTTTCATATCTTTTTGAATTTCAGTTAATTCAATCTTCTCCAGCTAATGTGAAGATAGAAGCTGATGTTCTTGATTGTAAAAAATTGGCAAAACAGTGGGATGTTTCTTCCGTAGAGAGTTTATACGCGGATGTTAAGCTTTATCTCTGGAAAAAGATTGGTATCCGTCTTACGGGTAAAGTATATGCAAAACTTACACAAGTTTGCGTCATAACATTGGAGCCTGTGATATCTGAAATAGAAGAATCTTTAGGATGTCTCTTTGTTCAAGATTTGCGTCATATTAATGATTCTCCAAATAAAGCTTTGATTGAGGCACAGGGGCCTGATATTTTGACGTTTTCAGGAGATGGGGTGATTGATATCGGCTTGGCGGTTTCTGAGTTGGCGGCAGTTGCAATTAATCCATATCCTAAAAAAAAGGGAGTCGCATTTTCTGGTTGGTGTGAAGATGTGCTTGAGGATAAAAAAGTTTTTCCTTTCAAGGCTCTTGAAGAATGATAAAAAGACTAGCATTATGAGCGGAATGACAAATTTGTCGGTATCTTTCCTATTTAGCGAATAGATGAACAAGGGGATGTATTGGCGTGAGCGATGGTTGTATAATTTCGGTAGATCTTATGGGCGGTGATTTTGGTGCGCACGCTCTTATTCCAGGGGCTTCTCGCTTTCTTGAAACTAATCCTGATACTCGCTTTTTGCTGTATGGTGATGAGAAAGTTTGTTTACCATTATTGGATTTTCACAAGCAACTAAAGCACAAGAGCACTTTCCATCATTGTGATGTTTCAATTGCAATGGATGAGAAGCCAAGGGAGGCATTGCGGCGTGGTCGTAACGTATCCAGTATGTGGTGTGCTATAGAAGCTGTGAAAAAAAAACAGGCTTCAGCTGTTTTGACGGCAGGTAATACCGCTGTTTTGATTCCTATGGCAAGGTTTTGTTTGAGTAAAATAAGCGGTATTGACCGTCCATCGCTTATAGCATTTTGGCCTACCGTTCGAGGGCAGTGTATTGTGTTAGACGTCGGTGCCAGCATGGGGGCTGATGTGTCACATATGATACAGCTTTCAATTTTGGGAGGTGCATTTGTGCGGGCTGTATGGAACGAAAAACGTCCTTCTGTGGGATTGCTCAATTTAGGTTCTGAGGAAACAAAAGGACATGAAGTCCTTCGTGAAGCAAGTCGTCTGTTGCGTGAACATGATTTTGGCAATTTTGAATATAAGGGTTTTATTGAGGCGAGTGATATTTCTAATGGTTTTGTTGATGTAGTCGTTGCCGAAGGTTTTTCTGGTAATATTGCAATTAAAGCTGCAGAGGGAGCTGCGCGTCGTATTGCGGATATTTTAAAAGAATCTTTAAGTCGCACACTATTATCTCGAATTGGTTGTTTTTTTGCCAAGAACGCTCTAAAAGAAGTAAAAGATAAGATGGACCCGCGAAATTTTAACGGAGGGGTTCTTCTTGGAGTGGATGGGCTTGTTGTTAAGGGGCATGGTAGCGGTGATTCTAAGTCTATATTTAACGCATTGCATATTGCAAAAAGGATGTCTCAAAGTAATTTTATAGATACTGTTAAGACAGATATACAACGATCTCATTATAGCTTGTCAGATATAAGTGGGAAGGAAGCTATTTCAGAGGATAGAAAGAAGTATGGATGATACGTTCTGTGGTGAGAGGTTTTGGTCTTTCTCTTCCAAAAAGGATATATGCTAATTCTGAGTTGGAATCAATAGTTGATACTTCTGATGACTGGATTAAGCGACGAGTTGGTGTTCTTCAGCGATATATTGCTGGAAAAGATGAGACGACAGCTTCTCTTGGGGTGGCTGCAGCTCAAGAGGCTTTGTCTCGAGCAAAAATAAAAGCAGCTGACATTGAGTTATTGATCGTGGCAACATCTACGCCGGATCATACTTTTCCTGCAACTGCTGTTGATATTCAACATCGTTTGGGAATGCAGAGAGGTTTTGCATTTGATATCCAAGCTGTTTGTTCTGGATTTCTTTATGCGATGAAAACGGCAGATGCTTATATACGTTCAGGGATGGTGCAACGTGCTATGGTTATAGGAGCCGATACTTTTTCGAGAATAGTTGACTGGTCCGATCGTTCTACTTGTGTTCTGTTTGGTGATGGTGCTGGGGCTTTTATTTTTGAATCCATGCAGGTGACTGATTCTTCGTCTGATGTTGGAATACTGTCTGCACATTTGCGTTCCGATGGTGAGCATATTGGCAAACTATATGTAGATGGAGGTCCATCTACTTCTACTAATGTAGGGCATTTGCGTATGGAAGGAAAAGCGGTTTTTAAATACGCGGTTGATATGGCAAAAGAAGTGATAGAAAAAGTTTTTGATTCTTCTGGCTTGACAATTGCGGATATTGACTGGTTTGTTCCGCATCAAGCCAATCAGCGTATCATATATAGTATAGCGAAAAAGATGAAAATTCCTCTTGAAAAGGTTATTTTTACAGCAGATGTGCATGGGAATACTTCTGCTGCTTCTATTCCTCTTGCCTTGACGATTGCAGCGGAAAGAGGATGTATCAAGAAGGGAGATTGTATTTTATTAGAGGCTGTGGGAGGTGGTTTCACCTCAGGGGCTGTCCTGATGCGTTGGTAATATGCGGTTCATGATGATATTTTCTATTCATTTTAACATAGATTAGTAACTAATAGGCGGGGGGGGTATGTATGGGAAAAACTGTAACCCGATCAGATTTAATAAAATCTGTAATGGAAAAATCAGGTCTTTCTAGAGGAGATTCTGTTGATCTTGTTGCAGTTATGGTGGGCGAGATTTGCGATGCCATTGTGCGTGAGGAAGTGGTAAAAATTTCTTCTTTTGCTACTTTTCAGGTGTCTCAGAAAAAGCTACGTTTGGGTCGCAATCCAAAGACAGGTCAGCCGGCAATAATTTCGCCTCGTCGGGTTATAACGTTTCGGGCTTCCTCAGTTCTAAAACGGAGGATTTTAAAATCTTGTCGTCAAAATGCATTGGAAGAATGAGATTCTGCTCATAACTAAGGAGGATTTTCTTCTGGTGATTTAGTCTACAAATGATTTGAGTAGGTATTGATTTTTTGTTGAACATCGGATTCTAGAATTGGTCTGAATAATGAATTTATTCGTTTGAAGATTATGATGCTATGTTTGCTGGGGGGATTCCTACTGTGCGTAGTGAGTTTGATTCTTGTCTTACTATTTGTGAAGTAGCAAGTGATCTTGGCATACCCCATCATGTTTTACGCTTTTGGGAAACGAAATTTGCACAATTAAGATCAGTTAGAGGTGGATCTGGCCAGCGTTTTTACCGTTTAGAGGATGTTGACTTTTTGAGGGGGATACGCGATCTCCTTTATGGCAAAGGTTATGCAATTAAAGATGTTCAAAAAATCCTAAAAGATAGAGGTAAGGATTTTATTATCGCAGTAGGTCAGGGGAAAAACGATCTTAAATCTAGCTGTGTTTCAGACGTTTCCTGTTTGATAGAATCACCAGATATCTGCGTTGAAGATCGGGTTTTGGGATATCCTAGAGTTCCAGATCATCATCGTTTCTTGTCTTTTAAAAAAGATAAAGATAAAATCCCCACAATATCTGTTGGGCATCGTCCTGCTCTCCTTGATGATGATCGCAATTTGTTGCAGGAGGCTGTTTGTGACCTTTTAGAATGCAAAAGGCTCTTAGATCATGTCCGTTAGGGGGATAATATCACTTATTGCTACCGTGTTTTATGTAATTGAAAGATGATAGGCTTTTTGTAGTAGGAACTTTATTGTTGATTGTTTGTTTTTTAAGAATCTTTGAAATTTTTCTTAGTATCAGGGACAGAATTTATATCTGTGGACAAAAATCATAGAAAATTTATAGAAAAGGGCTAAACTTTTTGATTGGGAATTATTCATCTAAGGTATAATGTGGAATTTTTTCGAGGATTGGGGCATCAAGACAGAAAATAATTATAGTATAATTTTGAGTTTAAAGTCATTTCGATAATTTATCCTTATCAAAGACGAGTATGGTGTTCCCTATTTTGGTTTTATTGTGAAAAAATATTTAAGACTTATGTATGATTGAAAATTTTTCAATTTTTGCCCATTGGATAGTTTAATTCTGTCTTGTGAGAATAAAATTCTCTGAGGATGGGGGGATATATACGGAAATTGTTTTTATCATTGGATATTTTTTCTAGGTCTTTCATACATTGATCAGTATTTATAAAGGGAGATGACTTCGATGGGGAGGTCATGATGTACTTATTTAATAATAACTTGATTATGAGGAGTTTATAATGGAACAAGAGACAGTATTAACAGCGATTAATTATTATGCCCAGGCATCGAAGTATGTTATGTTGCTATAGGATCTGCTTCCATAGGTTTGGGGTTGGTTGCTCTTGCTCTTGGAAGTGTTTTTAGGACCTATTTATTAGGTGCTTTGCGCAATCCGTCTGCAGCTGGAGCACAGAAAACGAACGTTTTGATTTTCGCCGCGATTACAGAATCTGTAGGTATATTTTTGCTTCTTGTTGTTATGCTACTTATTTTTCTGGCTTAAGATAAAAGCGGCATTAAATCTTTTATATGAGATGTTTATGAACTGTGAACTATGGCTGTGAGGGATGTGATGTCTGCTTCAGAAGTCGATATGTATCCAAAAAATCGGGGATAGTAGAGTAGCGTTATGGATAATGTTAACACCGGATCCGATGCAGTCCATGGTATTGCTAGTAAATTTCCTCCTTTTGATACTACTACATTTGTATCGCAATTTTTTTGGCTTGTGATCACATTTGGTTTTTTCTACGCCGTTATGCATAGGCTGGTTTTGCCTCGTATTGGTGCAGCTATAAAAAATCGTCAGGATAGGATATCGGGTGATCTTGATGAGGTTGCATACATTTTTTTTAAATAACCATCCTTGGATGGGAATTTTATATTGAAATGTCCAGGGACTTAGAATCATTTTATGTTTTATTGAAACAGGACAGTTTCCTGTATCGTATGAGTGCAAACTATGTCAAATAGGAATGCAACTTGTATTTCCAATATCCTGCCTTATCAGCTCAGCGAAAGGCGCAAAAAGGATCTTTTCTCATTTTTTTCGGGGCAAAATCGCATAGAAATACACTTCATACACTTACCGTTGCTTCACCGATAGGGATCTCCTGAAGAGAGAATAAGGATTTTTAAAACCATAACCTTCAGCTTACATTTATTGAATAATTCAACCCTACCAAAAATCTTTATTCAAGATCTTTTTTATTTCTTATAAAAATCCTCTTCAATAAACACATGAAACTGCTCCATATGCTTAAATATCGAACCTATAGCTGGAGAAGCATAGGAATACCTTCTCGAATTTTCACATAAGTTTATGTGTATTTTATCTCCTAATGCTTCTTTTTAATCCGTTGTCTTTAATGAAAGGGATTGAATATCACTACATCGTATTATGAAAAGAAGAGAGAGCCAAAGATCTTCTTTGGCAAAAATAATCATTTCTATAAAGACCAGTCCTCCCTAGGACGATATGGACGATTCGTAACGCTCTAGGACATAATCCCAATTAATGAGACAAGAAAAAAAAGCTTCTAGGTACTGTAGACGCTTATTACGATAATCAATGTAGTAAGCATGCTCCCAAATATCTACACCAAGGATTGGAGTTGCCCCGTTTAAGAGAGGATTTTCACCGTTTTGAGTTTTTGATATCTCTAGCTTACCATTTTTAACAGATAACCATGCCCATCCAGATCCGAATTGCGTAGAAGCGGCAGCGATAAAATCTGATTTAAATTTTTCGCAACTTCCGAAGCTACTATTAATGGCGATTTTCAGAGCCTCAGGTATTTTTTCTACACAACTGTTCTTTTTCATGCAGTTCCAAAAAAGAACATGGTTATAGTGCTGAGAAACGTTATTAAACAGACCTGCATTGGATCCGTGTGATTTTATTATGATCTCCTCAAGGGATAAATCTAACATTCCGGCATCAGATGCAAGTTTCATGCCGTTTTCGACATAATTTTTATGATGTATATCATGATGATACTCAAGAGTTTCTCTTGACATATAAGGAGATAGAGCATCGTAATTATACGGAAGATCTGGTAACTTGAAATTCATGAGATTTCCTCCAGTTTAAACACCATCTAACAATAAGAATCAACGATCAACGCCGATATGGTGTCAAACAAAGTTTGAGTTTTATTTTAATGAACCACTAATAGATTTTCACCTCACAAGATATCATTTTCTGTGGATTTTCGTCAAAACCTAGTGTACGATTACTAGATGCATGATTACAAAGCAAGATCAAAATCAGAACAATGGTTATTAAAGTTATCTATTAGTATTACTATTCTTATAGCTTCAACCAACCTGATATTTGGATTTTTTTCAGGTTCTTTTTCTATTGTTTTTGATGGTTTTTACGCGTTTTTTGATGCGGGTATAACCGCATTATCCTTACTTGTAGCAAAGCTTATATCGCAGGATGCTTTAGAAAGCAATCCTAATGAGGGTCGAAGATACTTTCAATTTGGTTTTTGGCACCTGGAGCCAATGGTTTTAGCTCTTAATTCTATTCTTATGTTGTTTGGGACATTTTACGCCTTTGCTCATTCCATCAGCTCTCTCGTATCGGGTGGAAGTGATGTTTCTTTTAATCAGGCTATTCTTTACTCTGCTATAGCAGGATCTATTTGTCTGATTATGGGTTTTTATGAAAAAAAGTGTAATCGCACGATACAATCAGACTTTTTGGTATTAGATGCCAGAGCTTGGATTGTTGCGGGAATTATTCTCTATACTCTTGTCATCGCGTTTTTTTGTGGCTTTTTTCTGGAGAATAGTGCATATAGCTGGCTGTCTCTTTATATAGATCCACTGATTTTGATAGTAATTAGTTTATTTGTCTTTTCGTCTTCGGTTCGGGTTATGAAGCGAGCAATGTTTGAAATATTTCAGATGACCCCGCCAGATTTTGATATGCAAGTGAAAAAAGCTATTTATCCGATTGTTATACGTCATGGATTTCTTGATTTTTACACATATGTCACCAAGATAGGTCGCTCTCGTTTTATAGAAATACACTTGATTGTTCCATTGCACTATCCCATCAAAAGCGTTGCATCTCTGGATGAAATAAGACAAGAAATAGGTGATGCTATTGGTGGCTTTGAACAGAATAGGTGGCTTACAATTTCTTTTACCACACAGAAGAGATGGGCGGTTTAATGTTTGAGATCCATAGTTTTTATTTTAGTTTGAAATCGAATTTTTTGTTTTCCACGTGGTTATGCATGGCATAGATTGGTTTTATTATCGTATTAATATGGTTATAAAACTCGTCAGGAAAGAAATACGGATAAACGATTGTGATTGATATGAATAGTCTTTCCTTCTCATGAAAAACTTTTAGGTGTAATAAAAAACAATTTTTTTGTTATTTTCATCGTTGCTCTGGTTTTTATGAGCAATTTTTGCATATTTTTAGTAATTTTTTTAGATAGCAATCTTCTTTTCACAGATTCATTGCAAGAAGGTGAGACAACTGGTTTTTATCTTCGTTGAGGAAGGATTCAGGTAAAAATCATATTTTTAAGGCAAGCAATACCGTGATGATAAGCTGTTTTATCTAAACCAAGATATAACTTATGGTGCATGCTTAATTTAAAGATAAGTAATAAAAGGGTTAAAAACTTCAACAGATAATTTGATGATTGATTTTCTGGTTTTAAGATCACTGATCCATGAGTAAGAAAACTAAGTGCGTTTATGTTTCTTTCTGCGTCATTTTAGATTCTTTTTGAGTATTCCTAAAATTATTAACAAAAAATATTCTTTCTTTCAGGATTTGTTTAGAAAAATGCAGTGTCGCAGTATTGCGCCTAAGTATGGCAATAGTATTCAATATAGATAGGTCAGTTGGTATAGGTTAAACAGTTATTATAAAAAGAATTATCAGAATAAAACCCTGATATTAGCTATCCTTTTCTCAAGGATAAAGGTTGAGATAGCGAGGTATATTCGATCATAACCCTGATTTTTCTCAGAGGATTCTTTGTCTTAGAGGCTATGGATTTGAATGTGATAATTCTTCTATAGGAAACGAGTGCATGATATGTTTTGTTATGAAAGTTTCTTGATTTTACATAGTTACATATGTTTCTAATATATATGGGTGCGATATGATGCATTATTAACTTTTTGCTTTAAAAGAAAGAATGAATCTTTTTTATAATGTCAAAAACAAAAGCCCATAAGTAGAGAGGCTTATGTTCTGCGTCAATATGAGGGCAGGGATTTTTGTAAAGTATTCTATAAAAAATATTAGACGATTTTACGTAAAAAAATCTATAAAATCAAAAGAAATCCTAAAAAAATCTTTTAAAAAAGATCCGTGATTGTTTTTAAGGGTTTTTTCCTTTTTTGATTGAATAAAAATAGATCATTGAAAAGCAAGCTGCCATTAAAAGAACAATTGTGGGTGCAGGGGAACTATTTATAAAAAAACTCAGATATATTCCGATGATGCTACAAATAATAGACATTGCGACCGCAATCACTATCATTGTTGTATGGTTTTTAGATATGAGAAGAGCAGTCGCTCCAGGGAGCACCAAAACAGCGGAAGGGAGAACTATACCAATTGATTGTAAGGAAACTACAATAACAAGAGCTAATACAGTTAAAAAACCATAATGCAAGAATTTGACGGATATCTGTATGGAATGGGCATACTTTGGATCAAATGTTTGTAAAAGGAGGTCGTTCTTTTTAAAAAGCAAAAAAGCAACAGAAAAAAGAGAGACTATTCCAGATATGATAATATTTGATCTAGAAACTCCAAGCATATCCCCTAAGAGTACATGGTTAAAATGAATTTCGCTTTTAACTTTTAATGCTAAAATAACTCCGAGAGCAAACATTCCAGAGAAGACTATACTTAGAATAATATCCTCCCTGAAGGGGCTTCTCTTTTTGAGATATCCTGCAGACAATGTACAGGTCATACCTGCAATAAAAGCTCCAATCATAATCGGAATTCCCGTCATATAAGCAATTACTATACCAGGAAGGACTGAGTGTGAAATTGCCTCTCCTACAAAAGATTGATTCCTTAAGACAATAAAACAGGATAGAATCGCCATGGGTATAACGACTATTATGGCAATTGAAAAAATATTTTGAATCGTGGGAATTGTCATGGGAAAGAGAGCATAGTCAATAAAGCTTTTCATACAAAATCCTTTTATAATATGAAGATATTTCTATATTATGCTGATCTAAAATTCCCTGCATTTGTTACCGCGAGAGGCTAGAGATAGCAGGAATAAAAAAGTTTGTATCATTACGATAGATCCTCCTGGACTGCAATCTAGAAAATAACTAAGATATGCACCTAAAAAGCTACTTGTAGCGCCAAGAATGGAGCTGAGTATGATGTATTCTCCAAAAGACTTTGTAAACAAATAGGCAGTTGCTCCAGGCATTATTATCGTTGCTATCACGAGCAGTATACCAACTGTTTGAAAACCAGAAACTATTGATATTGTGAGTAAAGTGAAAAATAATATCTTCAAAAATTTTATATTTAATCCCAGTGAATAGGCATAGTTTTCATCAAAAAACAGAAAGACAAAATCCTTCCATTTCAGACATAGAACAACGAGAACACAGGAGCTCATTATTATAACCTGAAGACAGTCAAATTTTGATATAGATAGGATATTGCCTAAGAAAATATTTTCTATGTGGATAGAAGATGGTGATAGTGATAGTATAAACATGGCGAAAGAGAAAAAAGTTACAAAAACAACAGCAATAGCTGCATCTTCTCGTATTTTTGTTGTTTCTTTGAGGATTAACATGATGCCAATTGCTAGGATTCCTGAGATGATGGCACCTATAGAGAATGGCATTGCCAGCTGATAGCAGAAAACTATTCCAGGGAAAATAGCATGTGAAATCCCGCTACCAATAGAAGACCAGCCTTTTAAAATGAGATATGCTGATAAAGAGCCGCCAATACATCCTACTAACGTACCGATCCATATGGCAGTGTTCATATAACTATACGAGAAAGGTTCTAAAAGTGTATTGATAATCATATGAATTCCCATAGGGCTAAATTTCTTTTTTATTGAGCAACGGATCGTTGGTGTCTTCGTGTAATGAAATATGAGGTATATCATTGAAAGTAGATTGAATATTTTTTGTATTGAAGACATCTTGTGTCAAGCCAGCAGCAATTATATTGCTCCTCAGAAAAATGGTTTGATCGCAAAAAACAGGAATAGATTGAATATTATGTGTTGAAACCAGTATGAGCCTACTTTCGTCGCGCAACTCCTTTAAAAGGGCAGTGATTTCTTTTTCAATTTTAAAGTCAACAGCAGCAAAAGGCTCATCCAAGAGCATTATTTTTCCCTGTTGGGCTAGTGCACGAGCAAGGAATACGCGTTTTCTTTGTCCGATAGAGAGTTCGCCGATTTGTCTTTTATGTACAGAAATCAATCCAACGCGTTCTAGGGATTCTGTTACTATGTTATAATCTTTGGTCGATGGTATACGCAAGCAATTCATATGTTTATAGCGACCCATCATAACAACATCTTCTACAAGAATAGGAAAATTCCAATCTATAGAATCCGCTTGCGGTATATAAGCGACGGCTCCCTCTTTGAGCGCATCTTCTGCGGTTTGCCCAAAAATGGAAATGGATCCTGTTCCCAATGAAACAAATCCCATAATAGCTTTGAATAGGGTTGATTTTCCTGCTCCGTTTAGCCCGATCAAGGCCGTTATTGTATTCTTTGGTATAAAAAAGCTTACGTTTTTCAATGCGCGATGGCCATTGCTATATGTTACTGAAATATTTTGGACATTGAGACCTTGCTGTTTGTCACGGTTGTCTATTTTCATGAGGAAATATGCCTTATGATGGTTGTGAATGTTACTCTGAGCAAATCCATATAGGTTGGTATGGGTCCGTCTAATTCGCTTAAGCTATCGACGTATAATATGCCTCCATATAAAGCGCCTGTTTCGGCGGCCAACTGTTTTGCAGGTTGGTCAGAATTGGTGCTTTCCGAGAAAATAAATTTAATTTTATGCTTGCGAACCTGATCAATTACGTGACGGATTTGGGAAGGGGTTCTATCGGAATCAGAATTTATTTCCCAAAGATATAGCGTTTTTAGTCCAAAATCGTTTGCCACATACGGAAAACATCCTTCACTGGTTACGAGCCAGCGTTTACTTGGATCAAGTTTCAAAAACTCTGATCGTAAGGGCGATATCATATTCCTAATTTTCTCAGAATAAGCTTTTGCGTTTTGAGTATATTCATCTGCATGTTGAGGATCCAATGTTTCTAGAGCTTTACGAATATTCTCAATATATATCATCGCATTATTAGGAGACATCCAGGCGTGTGGATTAGGATTCTTATTATCTGAGATATTGATTGGTTTAATTCCATCGGTTACTGCTACGACCGCAATTCTTTTTCTGAGATTTTTGAAATATTTCATTAAATGTGCTTCAAGACTTAAGCCATTATACAAAATAAGGTCTGAATCTTGTAATTTGACGATATCCGATGAAGTTATTTGATAGCTGTGAATATCAGATCCAGCTTTGACCAAGGTTTCTATTGTTATTAAATCCCCTGCGATATTTTTTGTTATATCTGCAATGATGGAAAAACTTGTCATAACTTTCTTTTTTGGGACTGCAAATGTTGGTGTTGAAAAGAGAGTACAGCATAATATTGCTAATAAAAATAATTTTAAAGAATATAACACTGATGCACCTCATAAAACATTACTATTATAATCATGATATTGATAACGCTATTCAGAATAATGATGCAAGCGACAAAAAAAACAATTATTTTTATTCCACCTAAAATTTTTTGCATGAGGAAAAAAGATTTACTTATACCAACAACTATCGTTTTTATCTGTGTTTTTTCGAGTTTCTATGGTCGCACCGATATGAGGAAAAACCAATTTATTCATAAATACGTAGAAAAAACCCAATATGACCCCCCATAGGCTAAAAAACTGTGATAAAACGCAGGCAATGTCAAACATGGGCAATTGACTAGCAATTCTCCGCGAAACTTTGTGGCGGATCCAGTGTTAATATTCTCCATAATGCCATTATCCCGCTTTTTGGATATTGATCGACGTATAGAGAAGACATTATGCTCTTCATAGCTATAATAAAAGCCAATAAAAATCATAAAAATATGAATCAATATCTTTTAATGAATGCAATATACAGGAAGATAATTGAGAGCTAGAAATATTGAAGGTTGTCTAGAAGGTTGTGTTTTTGTTAATATTTATGCTACCGTGCATGAGCTCTTTTTTGTTGAATTATATTTAGTTTGTTTCGTATATAACTGACTTTTTGTGTCGAAATGGGCTTTTTGCCAAACTTAGATAAAGTTTGGGGAGATTTTTGAAAGAGATTGGATGTCGAGCTTTCTTTTCGTAGGTCTTGAATTTTCGCAGGAAATATAGAATGCATGAAAAGGTATTCAAAAGGTAGATTATATCGCAATGGCTATAGCGTTAACTTTTCCCGGACAGGGAAGTCAGATAGTAGGAATGGGACGTGATCTTTATGAGGCGTTTCCTGAAGCTCGTCTTGTTTTTGAAGAGGTTGATAATACCCTTAATCAGAATCTTTCGGATGTGATATGGAATGGTCCGCATGAGGAATTGACTTCTACCTATAATGCTCAACCAGCACTGATGGCTGTTTCTATGGCGTTCATTCGTGTGATGGAAAGAGGCGGCTTGTGTATTAAAAGGGATGTGAGCTATGTTGCAGGACATTCTTTAGGGGAGTATACAGCCCTTTGTGCAGCGAAAGCGTTTTCGTTATCTGATGCCGCCAGGTTATTGCGTTCGCGTGGAAAGTCGATGCAGGGATCTGTGCTTCATGGATCCGGAATAATGGTCGCTATTATTGGTCTTGATGCTTCTGTTGTTGACGTTATTTGCAAAGAGGCTTCGGTTGATGGTGTATGTCAAATTGCTAATGATAATGGCGGTGGCCAGGTGGTTATTTCTGGTTTAAAACATGTGGTTGAACGAGCAGTTCAATCTTGTTTAGAAAAAGGGGCAAGGCGTGCTATTGTTTTGCCTGTTTCGGCTCCCTTCCATTCGTCATTAATGGCTCCTGCTGCTGAGGTAATGAAGGAAATGCTGAGCGAAGCGACAAGAAGGAATCCTATCGTCCCATTGCTTCCAAATGTTCGTGCGATTCCGGTATCTGACATTGACGAGATATCTAGATTATTGGTTGAGCAAGTTACAGAAAAGGTTCGTTGGAATGAAACGATAAAGTGGTTTGTTGCCAACGATGTGTTGGATATTTATGAGATTGGATCTGGAAAGGTTTTGACGGGTCTTGCTAGGCGTATCGATAAGTCTATATCGGCTATGTCTGTTAGTACGATTGAGGATATAGATATGGCTTTGAGAGCCATTATTGGTTAGGATATTGAGAAGATGTTTGATTTGACTGGAAAGAAAGCTTTAATTACAGGTGCAAGTGGAGGTATTGGACTTGCAATTGCTAGGATTTTACACGAAAGAGGAGCTATTGTTGGATTGCATGGTACTTCCCAAGATAAATTAGAGAAGATTTCTTGTGAGTTTGAGAAGGGGCGATTTAAGCTTTTTCCCGCGAATTTTTCTGATCGTTCATCTGTCAAGGATCTTGCTGAGAGAGTGGAATCAGAGATGGGTGGGGTCGATATTCTTGTGAATAATGCAGGGATAGTAAAAGATGGACTCTTGATTCGTGCGCGGGATGAAGACTGGGATGAGTTGCTTTGTGTTAATTTGACATCTGTATTTCTTTTAACGCGTCGTCTAATCTCTTCAATGTTTAAAAATCGTTTTGGTCGTATTGTTAATATAACATCTATTGTGGGGTCTACAGGGAATGCAGGACAAGTTAACTACTGTTCGACAAAAGCTGCGCTTTTGGGATTCTCTAAGGCTCTTGCACAGGAAGCTGCAAGGCGCAAGGTGACGGTTAATTGTGTGTCTCCTGGTTTTGTGGAGAGTAATATGACTTCTTCATTATCTGAAGATCAAAGAAAAGAAATCCTTTCTCGTATTCCGGTGCAACGCATTGGAAATGTAGATGAGATTGCTTTTGCTGTTCTTTATTTGGTTTCGTTGGAGGCCGCTTATATAACTGGTCAAACCATTCATGTGAATGGTGGTATGGCGATGATTTAGAGTATAGGTTTCTGTTAAGACGATAGAAGGAATATGGATTTTTGAACTTTTTGTTAAGTTTTATCACTCTTGTTTGAAATAGTTGTGATATATTGTATGTGTATACAATAGGTGATTTCTTGCACAAAAGCATTGTTTCGGTTGACATTGGGATTTAGTATTGAGTAGAGATGATGATTGGTTCCCAGTAGGGTTGTTTGTGTCTTGAATTAATAAAACAAGTAGTCAGGAAAGAAGAAATGAACGTTAAAGAAGAAATGAGCCATATAGAGCGTGTAAAGAAAATAGTTGTTGAACACCTCCATATTGAACCAGAAATAGCAAAAGAGATAAATGAGAATTCCCGTTTTATAGAGAATTTGGGTGCAGATTCTCTTGATACTGTTGAGCTTGTTCTAGCTTTTGAAGAGGCATTTGAGATTGAGATTTCAGATGATGTTGCTAGTGGTATTGTGACAATTGGCGATGTTGTGAAATTAATACCTAAGTCCGCATAGTGCTTTTCTTTTTTCCACTTGATGGTTTTGGCGGTATTTTGAAAAGGGATGTGATGTATGAGGCGTGTGGTTGTAACAGGTCTTGGGATGCTTACTCCACTTGGATGTGGGGTTGAGAGCAGTTGGTCTCGTCTTGTTTCAGGTGAATCTGGAATTAGTCGTTTGGAAAAGGATATATGTATAGAGGATTTGGCTTCTAAGATTGCCGGGATTATTCCTATCGGCGACGGCTCTTGTGGTACATTTAATCCCGATGATTGGTTGTCCCTTAAAGAACGACGAAAGATTGATGAATTTATTTTATACGGTATCGTAGCCTCGGATATGGCTGTCGCCGATTCTGGCTGGATTCCAGGCGCAGATGAGGAACAAATCTCTTCTGGTGTTATGTTTGGTTCAGGTATAGGCGGTCTTAATACAATAGTTGAGAGGGGATACTCTCTGAGGGATAACGGTTCCCGAAAAATATCTCCTTTTACTGTTCCCGGTAGTATTATTGGTATGGTATCTGGGCATATTGCTATCCGCCATAAGTTTCGGGGGCCTACTCATTCTGTTTCGACAGCCTGTTCTAGTGGGGCTCATGCAATTGGGGATGCTTCGCGTCTTATTGCTTATGGTGATGCAGATGTTATGATTGCGGGAGGATCCGAAGCGCCTGTTTGTCGTATGGGAATATCCGGTTTTTCTGCATGTAAGGCTTTATCAACTCGATATAATGACGAGCCTCTCAGGGCATCTCGTCCGTTTGACCGTGATCGGGATGGTTTTGTTATAGCTGAAGGGGCAGGAGCTGTTGTTTTAGAGGAGCTTGAGCACGCTAAGGCGCGCGGTGCTAAAATTTATTCTGAATTAGTCGGTTATGGGCTTTCGGGTGATGCGTTCCATATTACTCTTCCTCCTAAAGATGGAAATGGAGCTTTGCGTTGCATGCGTGCCGCCATTTCTCGGGCGAATTTGCTGCCTCGTGACGTGGATTATATAAACTGCCACGGAACATCTACGGTTGCTGATATTATAGAGCTTGGTGCTGTAGAAAGTTTTATGGGAGAAGAAAAACCTCAGGTTTCCATGTCTTCAACCAAGTCTTCTACGGGACATTTGCTTGGAGCATCAGGTGCTATTGAGGCAATTTTTTCTATACTTGCTCTTCGGGACAATATAGCTCCTCCGACTCTCAATCTTGATAATCCGGAGAGGGAAACTCTTATTGATCTTGTTCCGAACAGGGCAAAAGAGAGGAATATTGATGTTGTGATGTCCAATTCTTTTGGTTTTGGTGGAACCAATGCTTGTTTGGTATTTAAAAGATTTCGAGACTGATTGATAGTTTTCTGATAATTGCTACTTTTGTGTTTTTGTATATTTTCTGCGATCATGCTGTGAATTCAGATCTTTGGTATTTTCTAGGTAAAAAAAAGCAATATCTAGAGAAGGTGGGAAATGACTGTAATTTTTACAAGACATATGGTGGATAGAATTTAAAGACTCCTAGGATTTTTCTCTTGCAGGCTATTCGCTTTAGATTTGTGATTTTTTTTATGATCTTTTCTGTTTTTCTGGCATCGGTGTCGGGGATTTTTTGTTATGTGATGGTCATTTATAATAGGAAGGGTCCTCTTCAGAATAGCGTCATTTTTTTTGTACGAAGTGGCATGTCGTTACAGGAGATATCAAGAGAATTATTTTATAATAAAATTATAGATGATCCAAACATATTTCGCTATGTTACTCAATTTTATTTGGGAAATAAAACGCTTAAAGCGGGAGAATATGAGATACAAGCATATTCTTCTATGTCAAAAATTGTTGAAAAAATGGAGATGGGAAAAAATTTTTTTCATCTTATTTCTTTTCCTGAGGGGCTTACGGTTAAGCAGATTTTTAAACGCTTAAAGGAAGATCCTTTCTTGATAGGTGATTTGCCCTCTGAACTTCCTCGTGAAGGGAGTTTGCGTCCGGATGTCTATAAGTTTTCTTGGGGGACACGCCGTACGGAAATTGTCGAACAAGCTATACTGGCGCAAAGAAAGTTGATTGATGAAATTTGGAATAGCCGTGAAGTCAATCATCCAATAAAAAATAAAGAAGATTTTGTGATTCTCTCTTCTATTGTTGAAAAAGAGACGTCTCGTTTTGAGGAACGGGCTCATGTGGCATCTGTATTTATAAATCGACTCTCGAGAGGTATGAGATTGCAATC